>JAGRHX010000858.1 GCA_020444775.1 Gammaproteobacteria bacterium | reverse complement strand
CACGGACCGCGGAGCGGTGCTTGCATGCGACCAGCGCCGGCGCGAAGCTACAATCAAGGCTTTTCTCGCGGCGACCCCCACGATGTTCTCATTCCTGAACTGGCGAAAACCCAAGTGGCAACACACCGACACCGAGGTCCGTCGCAAGGCCATCGAACGGCTCGAGGATGAGCAGGTCCTGTTGCAGGTCATCGACAGCGAGCAGGACCAGGCACTCGTGCATCTGGCGTTGGATCGTCTGCGCGAGCCGGCGTCGTTGGATCTGCTCATGCACCACGAGCTCGAGCCAATCCGTTCCCATGCCCGTAACCGGCGTCTGCAGCAGCTGCTGCCCGATGACGCGCCGGGTGCCCTGGAGCGGATCCGTGACGAGCAGGAGCTGCTGCTGGTCGCTGCCTTGAGCGAGGACGACACGGTCCGCACCGCGGCCATAGAGCGCATCCAGGACCCGCAGAAGCGCTTCGAGCTGGCCGCCACCCACCCGGTGGCGAGCGTGCGTTACGCCGCGGCCGAAGGCATCGAGGACATACCGAGTCTGGAGGCGCTGGGCCGACGCACCCGTGGTCATGACAAGCGCGTCTATCGTCTGTGCCGCAGCCGTATCGACGCGTTTCGCGCCGCGGAACGCGAACGCCACGAGCGCGACGCGGCGATCGCCGCTTGGCTCACCCAGGCCGGTCAGCTCGCCGACCGCGTGGCCGACGACGACACGCAACGACGGCTGACCGCCCTGCTGGCCCAGTGGCGGCAGCTCGACATGGACGCCAGTGATGGCCAGCGTCAAGCCGCCGAGCACGAGATCGAACGGATCCGTCGCGGGCTGGACGGCTTCGAGGCGCGCGCCCGAGCCGACCAGGCACAGGCGCTGGCGCTCGAGCACGCCGGCAATGCTCGCGAGCAGGTCATCAACGAGCTGGCCCGGACGCTTGCGCAGACTCGCGAGACCCTGGACACCGAGACGCTGAACGAGATGCTGGAGACGGTGGAGGCGCGCTGGGCCGCGGCCTGCGCGTTGGCCGCGGCCGAGCCCGGTGAACGACAGCGCCTGGATGCGTTGCGCGACGAGGCAAGGCGGCTGATCCGGCCCCTGGCCAGCTTCACCGCCCACGAAACGCAGCTGTCGGCCTTGTGCGACGAACTACGCAACGTCGACCAGGATGACCATTCCGCGCTCAGGCAGGCTCTGGACAGCGCGCGCCGACGGCTGCGCGGGCTGGCCTGGCCGGAGGGCGTGAGCAAGCCCGACGGCCTGCGCGCGTTGGAGTCCGAAGCCGCAGCGCTACAAGTGCGTCTGGAGGATCTGGGCGCACGCCAGAACGAGCTGGTGCAGCTGGCACGGACCCAGCTCACCGCCGTGCAGGACGAGCTCGACGCTGGCTCGGTACGCAATGCCCGACAGCAGCACGGCACGCTGCTCACGACCATCAAACGGCTCGACCGCCGTCATCAGCAGGGCTTTCAGGGTGATTTGCAGCGGCTTGCCGCCGGGCTGCGTGATCTGCGCGACTGGCAGTCCTTCGCGACCGATCCCAAACGCGTCGAGCTGTGTGAGCAGATGGAGTCGCTGGTCGGAGCTACGCTCGGCGCCGAGCCGTTGGCCGAGCGTATCCGCGAGCTGCAGGCACAATGGAAAGCACTGGGCGGCGGCGAGGGCAGGAACAACCGCGAGCTCTGGAAGCGCTTCAAGAGCGCGGCCGACGCCGCCTACGAGCCGTGCAAGGTGCATTTCGAGCAGCAAGGTGAGCTGCGTCGCGAGCGCTATGCCCAGCGCATAGAGCTCTGCGAGCAGCTCGAGCAGTACGAGGCACAGCTCGACTGGAGCCAGGCCGACTGGCCCGTGGTGCAGAAGACCCTGAACGCGGCCCGCGAAGCGTTCCGCGAGCTGTCACCGGTCGAGCGCGGCGCGCACCACAAGAGCCAGCGCCGCTTCAACGCCATCACCGACCGCATCTATGCCCATCTGAAGGACGAGTACGACCGCAACCTCGCGCGCAAGCAAAGCCTGGCCGAACGAGTAGAGGCGCTTGTCGAGCACCCCGATCTGGGCGAGGCCATGGAGCAGGCCAAGGCCGCGCAAGCCCAGTGGCGCGAGGTGGGCATCACGCCACGTGGTCCCGATCAGCGTCTGTGGCGCCGCTTCAGGTCAGCCTGTGATGCGGTGTTCGCGCGCCGCGAGGATCAGCGCAATGCGCGCAAGGCGGCGATCGACGACTCCATCGGACTTGCCGAGCAGGTCGTCGAGGACGCCAGCGCGCGAATCACCACCCTGCTGGACAGACCTGACAGCTACGCCACGGACGACGACGGCGAGTCGCAGCGGGTCGTCGAGCAGGCCCATGAACGTCTGGCCGGACTGGAGCTGCCGCGTCGCGTGCTGCAGCGCGCCCAGGCTCGCCTGGACGAGCTCGAGCGCCTGCTGCAAGAGCGGGCCCGGGATGCCCGCCTGAAGGCGGAATCGGCGCGTTGGCAGGCCCTGGCCGACAACCTGCGCGCCTGCGCGCACGCCGCTTCGGGCGAGCAGGAACGTGCCGGCGAGCTGTGGCGGGCCGGGGCCGAGTTGCCCTATGGCGTGGACACGGCCGCGCTGGCGCGTCGCTTCGCCACGCCGGAGGCGGAGTTCGACATCGATCTGGCCCGTCGTCTGTGCATCTGCATGGAGATCCTGGCCGGTCTGGAAGGGCCGGCCGAGGAGCAGGAGCTGCGCATGCACATCCAGATGCAACGGCTGGCGCGCGGTCTGGGGCGTGGCGACGGTGACAATGACCAGGAAAGCCTGGACATCATCAACGAGTGGCTGCTAAGCGCCCCACGGCTCGACTGGGAGAAGCGCTTCGTGGATGCGCTGCTGAGCCTGGAACAGAGCTGACCCGCTGATCGCCCGATGCCACTGACCCGCCCGCTGCGAGCGGCCTCAGCCGCGAGCGCGCAGCGCCGCCACCTGCTCGGGGGTCAGACAGCGGATCGCCTGGCCACGCAACAGCAGGAACAGCCGGGCGGTCTCCTCCAGCTCCTCGGTGGCGTACACGGCGTCGGCGAGGCTGGTACCGGCCACCACCGGTCCATGGTTGGCCAGCAGCACCGCATGGTGCTCGCCGGCCAGGGCGCCGACCGCACCGGCCAATGCCTCGTCGCCTGGCGGGTGATAGGGGACCAGCGGCAGGCGCCCCACGCGCATCACGTAATAGGCCGTGATGGGGGGCAACACGTCGGCCGGGTCGACATCGGCCAGACAGCTCACCGCGACCGAATGGGTGGAGTGCAGGTGCACCACCGCGCCGCTCTGCGGTCGTTGCCGGTACATGGTCCGGTGCAGGAAGGACTCCTTGGTCGGGCGATCACCGCTGAGCAGCTCGCCGCCCGGGTCCAGCCTGGACAGACGTGCCGGGTCCAACGCACCCAGTGAGGCATTGGTGGGCGTCATCAGCCAGCCGCCGTCCTCCAGACGCACACTGATGTTGCCGGAGCTGCCAAAGCTCAAGCCGCGTGCGAACAGCGACTCACCGAAGCGGCAGATCTGCTCGCGTGCCACCGATTCGCGCATTGCAATACTCCTTCGGGCAGTACCCTTCAGGGGCCAACCGCGTCCGCCCCCAAAATACGATCCGAGCCCGGCGAGCTCACCTGCGGACGATGTCTCAGCTCAGCTGCTGCCAGGCCTTGATGAAGAAATCCGGCGCGCCGAAGTTGCCGGACTTCAATGCCAGCACCAGCGGCAGCTGATCGTCCAGGCAGCGGGTCCAGGGCACACCCGGATCGATCTCCGGGCCGATCTCGATGGCCCGCACGCCGAGCCGCTCGACAACCGCGCCGGAGGTCTCGCCACCGGCAACGATCAGCCGGGTCACGCCCAGCGCCACCAGCCCGGCGGCGATCTCGGCCATGGCCTGCTCGATCAGGGCGCCGGCGCGCTGAACGCCAAGCCGGCTCTGGATCCGTGCCACCTCTTCAGGCTCGGCGCTGGAATAGATGAGCGGTATGCCACCTTCCAGCTGCGACCGGGCCCAGTCCAGCAGCGCCTCGACCAGCGCCGGATCGGCGGCGATGGCTTCAGGGTCGATGCGCCGTGCCGGCATGCCGGCTGCGATCGCGGCTTCGATCTGCGCGCGTGTCGCGGTCGAGCAGCTGCCGGCCAGGACCGCCGAGAAGCCCGCGGCGGCCGGCATCTCGGTGGGCACCGGGGCGAGCGTCAACACGCCGCGGGTGGCAAGACTCTGTGGTATGCCGAGCGCGATGCCCGAGCCACCGGTTACCAACGGCATGTCGACCGTCGCCTCGCCGATGGCCCGCAGATGCTCGTCACTGACGGCATCGACGATCGCCAGCCGCCGGCCATCGCCGCGCAGCCGATCCAGCGCCTGACGGATCCCCGATGCGCCCTGCTCGACCTGCTCGAAGGGCACCAGACCGACCGCTAGCCGCGTCTGCCGACCGAGCACCCGCACCAGATTGGCGTCACGCATCGGTGTCAGCGGGTGGTCCTTCATTGGGCTGTCGCTGAGCAGCTCGGTGCCGACGAACAGGTGCCCCTGATAGACGGTGCG
>JAGRHX010000857.1 GCA_020444775.1 Gammaproteobacteria bacterium | reverse complement strand
GAAGCTCCTCTGCACGCACATCCGAGTCCGCGCGGCTCGCTGCACGCCCCGCCAACTCGATAGTCTAGCGGTTGCACCGGACCGGGACGCTGCACAGTATGCGAAAATTACATCATCGAAACCTGTTTGGCGCGCGCCGTCGATTCCGCGCCAGGGGCTGACCTTCGACGTGCATCCTCGGCCATCGCGTGGCCGACACCGGTCACCCACGAACCGCACCCGGGACACCACCATCGACATCCGTGCCCAGCCGCTTCCCCCGCCGATGCCGCGGCCGATCCCGCGTCTGCTCAGGCATGCCTGGCAGACCTTCAGGCTGGCCGTTCCGGTGATGGTCTCTCGAGTCGGGATGCTGGTCATGATCGCGGTAGATACGGCGATGACCGGTCACGCCAGCGCCATCGATCTGGCCGCCTACGGACTCGCCTCGGCCGTTCAACAACCCTTGATGCTGGTCGGTATAGGCTTCCTCACCGGGACCCTCGCGCTGGTCGCGCATGCAGTCGGCGCGCGTCAGCTGCATGCGATCATGGGTATCTGGCGTGCAGCGCTGATCCATGCGCTGGTCATCGGCACCGTGTTGATGCTGCTCTGTCTCCACGCCGATGTCGTGCTGCGCTGGTTCGGGCAGAACGAATCGATGGTCCAGGCCTGCGCGCCGGTCCTGCGTCAACTGGGCTTCGGCCTGCCGGCGGTCTGTGTGTACGTGACCAGCGCCTTCGTGCTCGAAGGCACCGGCCGCGCGCTGCCGGGTGTGCTCGTCATGTTCCTGGCCAATCTGCTCAACGTCGCGGTCAACTGGGTCCTGATATTCGGTCACTCTGACCTACCCGCGATGGGCGCGACCGGGGCGGCGCTGGGCACGACACTGGCCCGTTGGTTTGCCGGCGTTGCCTTGTGCCTGGTCGCACTGTTGCTCCTACGCAACGAACGTGCCCGCGGCGCCGCGGTCGATTCCGCCGCCCCGGCGCCGACCCTACATGCGCACCGTCGTGCCCGTGAAGACGCCAATGAGGACTCGGGCCCGCGCCTGCGGCGTCTGGGCCTGCCGTTTGCCCTTGCGCACGGCCTGGAGAGCAGCGCGTTCGCCAGCATGGTGCAGTTCGCCGGTCTACTCGGTGTGCTGCACGTATCCGCCTACCAGATTGGCATGAGCGTTCTGACCCTGGTCTTCATGCTGTCACTCGGCATCAGCATCGCGGCCAGCATCCGAGTCGGACAAGCGCTGGGACGCGGCGATCTGGACGAGGCCGCGCTGGCCGGCTGGGGCGCGGCGGCGCTGAGCATCGTGCTGCTGTGCCTGGCCGGCATCTGCATCTGGCTGTTCGGCGAACCGTTGGCTCGGATCTACACCGACGACGAGCAGCTGATCCCGTTGGTGGTCGCAACCTTCACCGTGGTCGCGTTCGCGATCGTTCCGGACGGTCTGCAGAGCGTGCTGGTCGGCAATCTGCGTGGCCTCGGCATTGCCTGGCCTTCGGCACGCGCCTATGCGCTATGCTTCGGACCGCTGATGATACCGTTGGGCATGCTGCTCGGTCTGCGTCTGGAAGGCGGGGCACCAGCACTCATGTTGAGCGTGGCGCTGGCCACCAGCGCCGCAAGCGCCCTGCTCGCGCATCGGTTCGCGTTGCAGATCAAGGCGCAACGCCCATGAGCCCGCCACGACTGGCATCGGCTTGCAGGCCGGACCGCCCTGTGCGAGGGTGCCGAACGCCCCGTTACGGTCACCACAGCGAGAGCCGTCAATGAAGCTGCAGCTCTGCACCTGGCAGGAAGTCGACGATTACCTGACACGCTCCACCGGTATCATCATCCCGATCGGCTCCACCGAGCAGCACGGCCCCAGCGGTCTGATAGGCACCGACGCCATCTGCCCGGAAGTGATTGCGAATGGTCTTTCCGAGCAGATGGACGTGCTGGTAGCGCCGACCCTGAGCATTGGCATGGCTCAACATCATCTGGGCTTCGCGGGCAGCATCGCGTTCAGGCCCAGCACGCTGATGGCGGTGGTCAAGGACGTGGTCCTGTCGCTGCGGCGCCACGGCTTCACACATTGCTACTTCCTGAACGGCCACGGCGGCAACATCGCGACGGTGACGGCCGCGTTCTCCGAGGTCTACGCAGAATCCAGCTTCTCCGATGATGGCGGCAACAAGCCCAGCGTCCGCTGCAAGCTCGCCAACTGGTACATGGGCCCGAGCGTTCGCAAGCTATCCAAGGAACTGTACGGCGGCGCGGAAGGCTCGCATGCGACGCCGTCCGAGGTATCGCTCAGCTACTACGCGTACCCGGACGCCGTCAAGGACGTGAACGCGACCCGCGGCATCGCGCCCAGTGGTGGCTTCTACGATGCCAACGACTATCGCAGCCGTTTCGAGGACGGACGTATCGGCTCGGATCCATCGCTCGCGAGCGTCGAGCATGGCGAACGACTCTACAAGGCCGCGATCAACGATGTGGCTCAGGATTATCGAACCTTCCTGAGCCTGCCCTGATCTGGACCTGCCCCGAGCTCCGCACCGCCCGAACACAGAACAAGAGCGACCCCATGCCTGAATCCGAAGCAGCGGACCTTCGATCCACCCTCCTGCACGACTGGCACGTCGCCCATGGCGGCCGTATGGTCGGATTCGCGGGTTATGAGATGCCCGTGCACTACGCCGATGGCATCATCGCTGAACATGCGGCCACTCGACGTGGCGCAGGGCTGTTCGACATCAATCACATGGGGCGCTTCATCATCGAGGGTGCCGATGCCGGTTCATTCCTCGCCCAGGTGCTGACCAGCGACGTGGCCGCACTGCAGCCCATGCGTGCCCAGTACTGCTTCATCGCCGATGAGCACGGCGCCGCGCTAGACGATGCCTATCTGTACCATCTGGACAGCCACTACATGCTGGTGGTGAACGCCGCGAACCGCGACAAGGACTGGCGATGGCTCATCCAGGCAAGCGCCGGCCATGAGGTCAGTCTACGCGACGACACGGAAAGCCTGGGCATGATCGCCCTGCAGGGGCCGGAATCGGACGCGCTGCTCGGTACCGCGCTCGGCACCACGCCGGGAGTGGACTCACGACGAAACCACCTGGCGTGGACGCGTCTCGCCCAGTCGCCTCTGCTGATGTCGCGCACCGGATACACCGGTGAGCGCTGCTGCTACGAGCTGTTCGCGGACAACGCCACCATCCTCGAGCTGTGGCAGCGGCTTGTCGGCACCGGCGCGACACCGGTAGGCCTCGGCGCACGTGACTCGCTGCGCACCGAGGCGGCGCTGCCGCTGTACGGCCATGAGCTGGGCGCCGATCCCAATGGTGACCCGATCCCGATCTTCGCAAACCCGCTGGCCCGATTCGGGGTGCGCAAGGACGATCAGGATTTCATCGGCGGGCCGGCGCTGGCCGCTCAGCGCGCCTGCGTTGCCGCCTATGCGGCCGACGACTTCAGCGACACCACGGCGGTGCCTCATGTGGTGCGAGCCTTCGAGGTGGTGCAATCTCGCCGTCCGGTGCGTCCCGGATTCACCATTGGTTGCGCCTCCACATCCGAGCAGCTCGGCTGGATCAGCTCCGGCGCGAGTGTGCCAGTGTTGGACACCTCGTCCGGCGCCACTCAGCGACCGCAGACGCGGTCCATCGGACTGGCAATGCTGGCACCGCAGGTAGCCTATGGTGCCCGACAGGTAGACCTGGTGGCGCTCGACAACCGGGGCAAACCGCTACCCATCGCGCTGCGGTCGTGAATCATCGAATGCCCGCGCCACGCGTGCCAATCTACCCGTCGCCGCCAGGCCGAGTCCTTCCGTGAGCTACCTGGAC
>JAGRHX010000856.1 GCA_020444775.1 Gammaproteobacteria bacterium | reverse complement strand
CACCGTTTTCAACTTGAGGCTTGGACGAATGGTCTTCATGTCGCTCCGTATGCGTGGGGCGTCTAACAAGTGCTTCGCGCCGACCGCCCACCAGCGGCGCTGGTGGGTCCCCTCCGCGCTGCGCGCTCCGGCGGCGGGTGAGCGCAAACGTTAGGCCCGCCCCTGTCGTCGTCTGACCACCTCCTTTTTCACCTGTTTCAGCGGCTTGCGGCATGACAGATGGTATACGTATACTCAGATCGAAGATACGTGCACCCCGGGCCTCCGATGAAGACCAAGGTCACAGTAACGATTGACGAGAAGCTGGTACCCGTTGCCAAGCGCTACGCGCGAGCGCAAGGGGTCTCTCTGTCGCAGCTGATTGAGAACGTCCTGCGAGAGCTCAGCGCAGACAGGCAGAGCCCGTTTTCCGAGCGTTGGGGCGGACGGTTCCAGGCCGCCGACCGCAGTGACCCTCGGTATGATGCGCTAGCCAAGAAGTACCTGTGATAGTGCTGGTCGACACCGACGTGCTCATTGATGTTGCATTGGGAAGAGCAGGGTTTACCGAATCGGCGGGCGCGCTGTTGGACGCCTTGGAGCAGCGTTCGGCTACGGGCTACGTAGCTTGGCATACGATCTCGAACTTCTACTACTTGGTGCGGCCGAACCGAGGTCGAAACGACACTAAGCAGTTCGTGCTTGAGTTGCTGAGCTTCATGGACGTCGCGCCAACGAGCACTGATGCCCTGCGCTATGCAGCCAACCTCGAGATGTCGGATTTCGAGGACGCCATGCAGGTAGCCGCTGCTATTGGCTGTCACGCAGACTTCATCGCTACTCGAAACATCCCTGACTACGCGAGAAGCCCGATCAAGGCCGCATTGCCTAGCGATGTGGTGGCTATGCTTGGGTGAGCGTGCCGGTAGAATATCGAGTCGAATCCAGTGCACATTGTAGAGGCAAGGCCTGACAGAGTGCTGAAGCGGACACTTGCTGGCCACGTACACCGGCTGGCGCTGGTCCCCGTGTCGGTCAAGTGCCCCTTAGCCTGAATTTGTCATCGCCCCTATAGAAAGGGGCTGTCCATCGTGCCTCACACGTAGTGTGAACAACTACTTAAGACACGAGAGGGGGCAGCCTCTTGAACACAGAGTGTACGCCGGTACGGCTGCAATTTCCCGGGGTCGGTAGACGGCGTTCGGTGGCGAGATTCGATGGCGGCACCATCACGTCCGAAGCCGGTGCGCCGCTGCTGAAGCGGTCGAGTCCGGTCCAGCATCGGCCTGCTCCAACCGGGTGTTCGCCTTGCAGCTGATCCCAAGCGATGGACGGCACAACATCGTCCGGTCGCTCTCGACCTCGAGTCGGGGTTCGCGGCCGAGTGGGGACTCGACGGTGGGACATGCCAAAGCAGGATAACCAGTGCCTGGTAAGCGAATGGGTCGGCCGGGCGTCGTTGCCGCTCCGACTGGCCCCCGCGACGAGATTCCATCGCTGTTGCTCAACGGCGTACACTTTGATGCCGTACCCGATTTGCCCAGCTAGATGTCCCAGCGTTCACTCACGCGAACCGACCATCCCAAGGACGTCTTCAACCCCCTTGAGCCGACTCCCGAGGATTATCCGATGACCGGTGAGGCGCTCGTGATAAAGCCTCTCGCGCTCAATGGCCGCCTGAAGTCAACGATGTCCGCCGCGATCAATTGCCACAATGGTCGGCCGGTTGCGACCGTACGCGGCATGTTGCGACACGGAGACTGACGTTCGCGTACGGACACACAAGGACTTCGGGTGCGCTTGGAGGACTGAACGCAGATGTAGTGTTTACAGGGGGTTCCTATGGCTCGTTCTCACCAGATCATCAATCCGACCAAGATGGGCGATGACGCTCTGCGCTTGATCGGCACGACCGATATTGACGGTAATGGCACCAGCCACGAGATCGCCGACGTCGATCCCATCGTGTTGTTCGACTTCGTCGACATCGACACCAGTGCCGAATCACCCTTTCGGCCGCATCCCCATGTCGGACTGACTGCAATGAGCTTTCTCCCCGCCGGAGGCACGTGGATGGCCTGGGACAGCCTGGAGGGGGATAGCGCCCAACACCTCGAGACCGGCGGGTTGTACTACGTGCATGCGGGTAGACCCGCCTTCCACCACGAGTATCCGTCGCCCGTCACCGTGGCGGCGGCGATGAAGGTGGAATTCGTGCAGTTGGTCTGGAATGCCACGGATGAAGAGGATGTCAGAACGGTGGTCGTGCAGCCGAACGACGTGCCCGTGGTCATGTCGGAGCGCTGCAGCGTGCGTGTGCTGGCCGGTGATTTCTGTGGCGTGAGCGCCACTCAACCCTTCACCCATCGCAAGATAATCTATGCCTACGTGCAACTCGATCAAGGAGGCAGAAAGAGCTTTGCGATACCTCCAGCCATGCGCGGCATGCTGTTCGTGATTGAGGGGAGGCTGCGGGCCAACGAGGCGGCAGTAGAGGCCAGACAGATGATGATACTCGGTGAAGAGGATGCAGCACTGGCCACCACGAACCTGAATGCCGACGGCGTAACGCGCTTCATCATCGCGGCGGGTGAGCCCGTGAACAAACCATTTCACAAGCTGCTTGGGCTTGGCGGGTTCATCATCGGGGAGACCGAAGATGAGCTTAGACGCACGATGGCGGAGCTGACCGCGGCTGCCGAACAGGTCAAACAGGAAGTGCCCCAGTATTTCCCGGCGCGGCACTGGTGACGGTAGTGTGGCGAAACCTGCTGCCGCGCGAGTGTCGGTCGCGCCGGCCTGCACGGCAGCTCATCGCCGGCGTCCGGCTACGCGATACCAGCCGCCGCGCGGCAGGCAGCAACACGGCTTCCCAGTGCGCCGGGGCCGACTCGATTCTGAGAGCCGTACGGACGACTCTGAGCGGGCGGCGCCGCGATTCCGCTCCGCCCCAACGCACATGAACCTTCAGCGTGAAGAACAGATCCCGGTCGCCCTGAGGGAAGCAGGGAAATCCTCGCGGCAGCGCATACGCCTCC
>JAGRHX010000855.1 GCA_020444775.1 Gammaproteobacteria bacterium | reverse complement strand
GGAAGAAATAGGCCGGTCCGCTGCCCGACACCGCGGTGACCGCGTCGAGCAGGTCTTCCTGCTCCACCCAGACCGTGGTGCCGGCGGCGCTCAGCACGCGCTGCGCACTACTGCGCTGAACCGCGCTGACGAACGGATTCGCGTACAGGGCGGATGCGCCCACGCCGAGCAGGGCCGGGGTATTCGGCATGCAACGGACGATGGCCGCCTCATGGCCCAGCCAGCGGCGGATGTCCGGCTCACGCACGCCGGCGGCGATCGAGATGACTAGCGGCGCGTGCTCGCGCAGCGTGGGGGCAAGCTCGGCGACGACATCGGACATCACCTGTGGCTTGACCGCCAGCACCACGGTCTTCGCGCGGGCCGCCGCGGGTCCGTTCTCCTTCGAGGTTCGAACCCCAAAGCGGTCTTGCAGCGCCGCCAGCCGCGTCTCGTCTACGTCCGTGACCCAGATGGCATCTCCGGGATGGCCCTTGGCGATGAGTCCACCGACCATGCTGGTGGCCATGTTGCCCCCGCCGATGAAGGCAATGGAATCCATGCTCATAATCGTGACCTCCGCATCTGGAGTCTGGAGTCGCCAATCCTGTCCGCACAGGGCAGCGCTTCGTGACCGAGGACGAGTCGTGCGTTGCACCGATGATCCCACCGATGAAGCTCAAGCTGAGCATCGCCGGTGCCCGAGCGCGTCGAGATCGGCTCGAGCCGCGGTCTGCCGCGGTCTGTAGGGCATGGTCCGGTGCCTGGCTCGCGTGGAAGATTGCGCGGCCGCCGACAGCAGGGGCTGGATTATGGAAGATCGGCGCACGATCGCAAGGGTGCCGGGCGCCTCGCCCCCTTGCCGTCGCCGCGGACGGCGGCACGGGAAGTGTTCGAGTTACACTGAGGACGATGATGCGCGTGCCGGGTGGTCTACAGCGCCTGGACGGTCGGCAGAGCCTGCCCGGGCGCGTATCCCCCGGGGCCCCGGGTGTTCACTCATGAGGAATGCGTCGTGAATGCTTCGTACCACCGCGGCAGCGCAGGCGGGGCCGGTCGCCGGGCCGATGGTCACGGTGTCCGCCGTCAAGACCAACATTGGATGGGGATCGGCCAGCGGTTCTCGACCTGGACGTTGATGCTGGCTTGCCTTGCGACGGTGTTGGTGAGCTCGCACGTACATGCGCAAGCCGCCGCCACGAGCGATGCCACCGCGAACGCCCCGACCGCAGACGCGGCGGGTGATGGTGCCGATCTCTCCGAGGTGATAGAGGCGTACGGCAAGCGATTTCGCGTCGACGATCTGCGCGCCCTGGCGCTCGATGGCGATCCGCGCGCGGCGATGCTGCTCGGCAACCATCTGGCATTTGGAGGCGCCGCGGGGCGTGACGACGGCGAGGCGGTCAGCTGGTTCACGCGCGCCGCGGAGGCCGGTAACGCCCAGGCGCAGTACAACCTCGGGGTGATGATCGGCAGCGGCCGCGGCGCACCGCGTAACGACGAGATAGCGGCACGCTGGTATCGGCTGGCGGCTCGGCAAGGGGTACCCGAGGCCCAGTACAACCTGGGGGTGATGTACGCGTCCGGACGAGGTGTGGAAAAAGACGATGCGCGTGCGGTCCACTGGTTCGAGAAGGCGGCGCAGCATGACATCGCCGAGGCCTGGTTCAACCTCGGTGCCATGCACGAGCACGGACGTGGGGTGCCGGTCTCGCAGGAAAAGGCGCTGTCGGCCTTCCAGGCGGCCTTGCGACTCGGCTTCGAGCCGGCACGGGCACGTGTGGAGGGGCTTGCGACGGGCCTCTCGGGCCCAGCGGCGCAGCGTTCCGGGCGCGGCTCTGAAGTGAAGTCCAGCGCCACGGCCGGGGCCGACCGGCGCTCGCTGCCGGCGTCGCTGCGACCTACGTCGCGCAAGTCGGCGGTCGCCGCCCCGGCCGTGCAGAATCCTGCCGGGGCGAGCCAGGGACCTGGGGCCGATAGCGGGTCGAATCCTGGAGCGGATTCCGAAGCGGCAGTTGCGTCTGGCAGCGAGGCTGCGACCTCGCCGGCGGACGGCATGACCGAGAATGACGCGTTGCGGCGATGGGTGGCCGAGCTGGACCCTGAGCACTACACGGTGCAGCTGGTCAGCTACGACGAGTTGCACCGAGCCCGGGATTTCATCGAGGTGCAGGCGCTGGGTGAGCAGGCCGGTATCTATCAGACCCGCAAGGACGGCCGCCTCTACTATTCGGTGGTGGCGGGTGACTATCCCAGTTACAACGAGGCGACCTCCGCCGCCGATGAGTTCAAGACCCGTATCCAGCGTGTCGAGCCGTGGGCGCGCAAGGTGCGCTTGATCCACGAGCGCATGGAGTAGCGCGGCGCCGCATCGGTTGCGAGCGTCGGTCGCCGGTCGCAGACAGCTCCGCCTCGGGCTCACAGCGGTGGCATGCGGTCGTGCCAGTCGGTCATCTGCTGGAAGTGGTGGCCGACCCGTAGCAGCCGGGATTCCGCGAACATCGGCGCGACGAGCTGGAACGCAAGTGGCAGGGCGTCGGCGCTGAAACCACCTGGCATCACCATCGCGGGCAGACCGAGGTAGCTTATCGGCCGAGTGAAGCGCGGAAACTCGGCCATGGTCCGGGCTGCCCGCTCCGGCGAGTTGGGGTCGCAGTCCGTGAGCCTGGGCGCGGCCTGCGGCACGACGGGCAGCAGCAACAGGTCCACCTTCGAGAACACTGTTGCCTCGAACTCGGCGAGGTGCGGGCCGCGCAGGCGCAGCGCCTGTAGATAGCGCGCGGCGGAGATGAACAAGCCGGCCTCGATGGGCGCACGGATCGCGACCGAATAGTCCTGGGCTCGCTCGCGGAGCCAACGCTCATGCAGCGAAGCTGCCTCGGACTTGACGATGATCTCGGCCAGGTCGAACGCCTCCGCCGGCGACGGCAGATCGATTGACACGCTGCGGCAGCCCGCCGTCTGCAGGCATCGACGAACCTCGTCGAGCATTGCTCCGACGTCTGAATCCACGCCTTCCCACCACGCGCCGTTTGCCACGCCGAGTCGCAAATCGTCGATCGGCCGGTCCAGCCCCGCCTCGTAATCGGGAACCGGTTCCGGTCTGGTCGTCGGATCGTGGGGATCGTGGCCCGCGATTACACCGAGCAGGCGCGCGACATCGCGGGCGCTACGTGCCATCGGCCCCAGCGTGTCGGTCGTCCACGAACGTGGCATGACACCGAAGCGCGAGACCCGTCCGTCGCTGGGCTTGAGCCCGGTGATCCCACACAATGCGGCCGGTAGGCGAACTGAGCCACCGGTATCGGATCCCAGTGCGGCGTACACCATGCGCGCGGCGACCGCGCATCCCGAACCGCTCGACGATCCACCTGTCGCCCTGGAAGGATCCCACGGGTTGCGACAGTCGCCGTAATGCGCGTTGTGACCGGTCCCGCCGGCAGCGAACTCGGCCATGTTCAGTGTCCCGAGGTCCACCGCGCCGGCCCGGTCCATGCGATCGGCCGCGGTCGCCGTCACCGACGCCACCTGCCCCCGCAGGATCTGCGAGCCACCGGTCGACACCTTTCCGGCGCGATAGAGCAGGTCCTTGTGCGCCAGTGGCACGCCATGTAGCGGTCCGAGCGAGTCGCCACGCGCCCGCGCCTCATCGGCGTGCGCCGCGGCCTCGAGCGCGGTCTGCTCATCGATGCGAATGAAGGCGTTGGTCCGCGGCTGCAGGCGCGTGATTCGTGACAAGCAGGCCCGTGTGCACTCGACACTGGATATCTCACCGGCGCGAATGGCGTCGGCCACCGCGACCATGCCGCGCGCAGTCAGCTCATCGCTCATCGGCGTGCTCCGGTCGCCGGAGTCCGGCACAGACACGTTCCGCGTGGCTCCAGCTGGCGTCGTCGAATCGCAGTGCCGCGGCCGCGGTGCGACAGCTGGCGTGCAGACGCGATACTTCGACGGCCAGCTCGGCGGCCCGTTCCGCCCCCACCTCGATGCCATACAGATCGTGCGCGAGCGAGATGATCTCTTCAGCTGTCATTGCAGTCTTCCTCCGAGCCGGGCTACAACGTGGTGGCTCTCTCCGCCGTGCGGGCCGCGCGAGGTCAGCGTTTCAGCAGGAAGTCGAGCACCACCGACGAGAACAGCTCCGGGCGCTCCAGGTGCACGTTATGGGCGCAGCCCGGCACGACACAGAGCTCGCTGCCTGCTATCCCCTGCCACAGACGGTAGGACTGGTCAGGCGCCGTTGACCGGTCCCTGTCGCCACAGATGACGAGCACTGGCCGATGGATCTCGCCGAGCCGATTGCCGACGTCCCAGCGCGACAGCGCGCTCAGAGCACGAACCGCGCCCTCGGCATCGGCGCCTTGGCCCGCGTCCCGGCACAGCTTGAAGTACGGCGCGGATTCGCCGTCGACGAACCAGGTCGGCACGATGTGGTCCGCGCACGCCTCGATGCCGAGCTCGCGGATGCGTGCTATCGATGTCTGGGTGGTCTCGAAGCGCTTCGGTAGATTGCCGGTGCATGCCGATCCGTAGAGCACGAGCCGCTCGATCCGGTCGGGATGATCGAGCGCGATCTGCAGCGAGATCATGCTGCCCATTGAATGTCCCAGCAGCGTGGTGCGTTCGATATCGAGCTCATCGAGCAGATTCAACAGTGCGGCAGCGAAACCTTCGACCGTTTCGGGTGCCGCTAGATGACCACTGCCGGCAAAGCCCGGCAGGTCCGGCGCGATCACGTCGAAGTGTCGGCCAAAGGTCGCCATGTGCGGGATCCAGTAGCCGGCACCGCCGAGAAAGCCGTGTTGCAGGACGAGTGGCGGGCCGCTGCCGTGACGCAGATGATTCAGCATGACGGTGTCCTCAACGGGTCGCCTCCGGTAGCCACAGTGCCAGCTCGGGGAAGGCGATGAGGGCCGCGATGAGCAGCGTCAGCGCGACGATGAATGGCACGCAACCCATCACCACCTCGGTGATCGAGACCGGGTCGTCGCGTGGCGCAAGTCCCTGTAAGACGTACAGGTTCAGTCCGACCGGCGGTGTCAGCACGGCGATCTCCATGGTGATCGTGAAGATGATTCCGAACCACACGAGGTCGTAGCCGGCGGCGCTGACGATCGGGAACAGCGTCGGCAAGGTGATGAAGATCATCGATGCCGGTTCGAGGAACATACCGACCACCAGGTAGAACGCGATGACCATCAACAGCACCAGGAACGGCGAAAGCTCCAGCGCCACGAAGGCCTCGGTGAACTGCTGTGGCACGCGGTGGTAGTTGAGCACGAAGCCCATCAGCAGCGCGGAAGAGAGTAGCAGGCCCAGAAAGCCCATGGTCCGCAGCGTCGCGCGGAGCGCCTCCACGAACCCCCAGAACGGCAGCCTGCCGACGGTCGCCGCCAGGATGATGGTCACCACCACGGCCACGGCTGACGCCTCCGTCGGCGTGGCGATGCCGAAGTAGATCGAGGTGATGATGACGAAAGCAATCACCATCACCGGCGCGAGCGCGAGCAAGGTGTCCTTGACAAGCCACACGCCGCCACGGTCGGAGTCGGGAATGTCCGACGGTCGCAAGATCCGCCAGCCGAGTATGACCAGGACGAACAACGCCGTGAGGATCAGACCGGGAACCACCCCGGCGATGAACAGCTGACCGATCGAGACCTCGGTGACGATGCCGTAGAACAACAGGATGAGGCTCGGTGGTATGAGCACGCTCAACGTGCCGCCCGCCGCGATGACACCGGATGCGATGCGTTTGCCATAGCCGAGTCGCAACATCTCGGGCAGGGCGACGCTACCGATGGTGAGCGCGCCGATCATGCTCGACCCGCAGATCGCGCCGAAGCCGGCGCACGCCCCCACCGCCGCCATGGCGACGCCGCCGCGCCGGTGGCCGAGCCACAGTTCCGCCAGGCGGAACAGCGCCTTCGACATGCCGCCGAGCGTGGCGAACTGCCCCATCAGCAGGAACAGCGG
>JAGRHX010000057.1 GCA_020444775.1 Gammaproteobacteria bacterium | reverse complement strand
AGATCCTCGGCTTCACGACCCGCGCGTGGAAGGGCGGCCAGGCACGCGAGAAGTGGATCGCCGCCGGCAAGCCGGCCAATCCCGGGCGCCTCAACGACCTGCGCCACATCGTCTACAAGCCGGCCGACGCGCCCTGGCGCCGAGCCCGCCGCAGTCTGGGCATCATGCTGCGTGAAGGCATCCTCAAGGAGAACATAGACGGCGAGGCGCTGCACTGGGCACACCAACGTCTGCTTGCCCGACCCGAGCAGCGACGCATCCTGGTGGTGATCAGCGATGGTGCGCCCGTCGACGACTCCACGCTGTCGGTGAATCCGTCGAACTATCTGGAACGACATCTTCGCGAGGTCATCGAGTACATCGAGACACGCAGCCCCGTTGAGCTGCTCGCGATCGGCATCGGTCACGACGTCACCCGCTACTATCGGCGTGCCGTGACGCTGGTCGATGCCGAACAACTCGGGGGCGCCGTGATGGAGCAGCTTGCCTCGATGTTCGACGAGACCGACGGCCGCAAGGCCGGCTGATTCACGTACCCACGGGGCGGCGGCTCGGCCCGCCCGTCCCAACGGGTCGGCCCCCGACCCGTTGGCATTCGCGTTCGAATCCAATCCGGAAGCTCAGCTTCATGCGTTCACGGCGCAGCTACGCGCGCCAGTCGGGCGGCAGCAGCCATGTGCTGCGATCACTACAGGCGGACAGGCCATGCGTGCAATCCAACGTCCTTTGCATCATCGCTCGCTGGTCGAGCTCGGTGAGATGTTGCGGACGCGCGAGATCACTTCGACCGAGCTGGTCGAGCACTTCCTGCAGCGGATCTCACGCCTCGACCCGGTTCTGAATGCGTTCCGTGTGGTGTGCGCCGAGCGCGCCCGCGCCGAGGCCACGGCCGCCGACGCGATGCTGGAGCAAGGCATCTCACTCGGTCCGCTCCACGGGCTGCCCTACGCGGTCAAGGATCTGTTCGACGTGCAGGGTTTGCCGACCAGCGCCGGCTGCCGGCTGCTCGAACAGTCCATCAAACAGTCGGACTGCGCGGTGGTTGCGCGGCTGCGCGCCGCGGGCATGGTCCTGCTGGGCAAGACCAACACCGTGCAGTTCGCGTTCGGTGGCGCCGGCATCAACCATCATCACGGTACGCCGCACAACCCATGGCAGGCACGCGCCCATCTGCCCGGGGGCTCGAGTAGTGGCTCGGCGGTCGCGGTCGCCGCTGGCCTGGCGCCGATGGCGCTCGGTAGTGACACCGGCGGCTCGGTGCGGATCCCGGCCGCGCTGTGCGGCATCACCGGGCTGAAGACCACGGTCGGACGGGTCAGCCGACACGGCGTCTACCCGCTCAGCCAGACGCTGGACAGCGTGGGTCCGCTGTGTCGCGATGCCATCGACAGCGCATTGGTGTTCGATGTCATCCAGGGTGAGGACCCGGCCGATCCCAGCACCATGGGCAAGCGCCGCCAGAACAGCTTGCGACTTTCCGAAGGCGGTCTTCGCGGGCTGCGCCTGGCCGTCGCCGAGGGCGCGTTCTTCGATGGCGTGCGGTCCGAGGCCGAGGCACGTGTGCGTGAGGCAGCCGATACCTTGCGCGGGATGGGCGCCAACGTCACGTCGCTGCGCTTTGAGGAGGCCGAACTCGCGCTGCAAGCCAACGCGGGCGGGCTGGTGATCGCTGCAGAGGCCTATAGCAACAACCGCAGGCTCGTGGACGAACAGTTCGACGCGCTGGATCCGGTCGTCGCGCATCGTCTGGTCAAAGGCAGGGACGTGCGGGCGGTGGACTATCTGCAGACAATCGAGGCCTGGCGCACACTGCGTGCGCGCACCCTGCACGAGCTGCGTGACGTCGACGTGCTGCTCTGCCCGAGCACACTGAGCCCGGCACTACCTGTGGACGAGGTCGATGCGAGCATCGAAAGCTACTCGAGCGCCAACCTCGGCACCTTGCGCAACACCTCGATCGGCAACGTGCTCAATCTCTGTGGGCTCAGCGTGCCGTGTGGGTTCAGCGATGGTGGACTGCCGACCGGTTTGATGCTGTACGCGAAACCCGACGATGAGCATCTGGCGCTGCGTGTCGCACGTGCCTTCCAGCTCGAAACGGACTGGCATCAGCGTACGCCCGGTCTCGACTGGGTCGGCACCTGAGCCGCACGCCATCCGACACGAGAGCGATCGCGCATGACAACGCTCGAACCCGTGGCGGTCGCCGGTCGCGCCGGTCCCTTCACGATGAGCACGCTGATCCCGGCCCCCTCCAGTCGCGTAGAGCGCGGGAACCGTATTTCCCTGCGCATCGACACGAGGGGCTCATGTTCAGCGGTCTTCATTCCACGCGCGCCGGCATGGTGAGCACAGCCATGAACGACGATAGAAATCCGCCGATCAACGACGATATACACGCGGCCTGCATCGCTGCCGTGGCCACGGATCGCGACAAGGCGGCATTCAGTGCGCTCTACAACCACTTCGCGCCACGACTCAAATCCTTCTTCATCCGACAAGGAACCAATGGCGCCACGGCCGAGGAGCTGGTTCAAGAAGCCATGCTCTCCTTGTGGCGACGTGCCGACACCTATCGTCCCGACGCGGGGCGGGTCAGCACCTGGATCTACTCAATCGCGCGCAATGCGGCGATTGACAGGTTCAGGCGCGAGGGTCGACCGGAGGTCCACCTTGACGAGGTGGAATACGAGCTCGAGCAGACCGGCGAGGACAGTCAGAGCAATCAGGTCTATCGGCAGGAGCGCTTCGAACAGCTACAGATTGCCCTGGCCACCTTGCCACCCGAGCAGGCTCAGATCATCGGATTGTTCTATTACGGCTCCAAATCGGCGGCGCAGATAGCCGATGAGCTGGAGCTGCCGGTCGGCACGGTGAAGTCGAGAATCCGGCTGGCGCTCAATCGTCTTCGCGGTGAAACGTCGGGAGGCCAGAATGCCTAGTCACCACTTCCCGCTCGAGCATCTGAGTGAATACGCCAATGGCAGCCTGGGCATGGCCCGCTCGCTGGCCGTTGCTTCGCATCTGTCGCTGTGCAGGGAATGCCATCAATATTATCTGGAGTTGGAGTCGCTCGGCGGTCTGTTGCTGGACCGACTGGACGAGACCGCGATGTCCGAGGGTTGTCTGGACAGCCTGCTGGCGCGACTGGACGAGCCCGCAGCGCAACCCGCGCGCGACCTCGGCTGCGAACCAGACGTGGTCCTGCCACAGCCGCTGCGCCGACATCTGGGGCGCTCGATTCGAAATCTTCCCTGGCACGAGATCACCAGCTACCTGTCGGTGTTCGACGTCCCGTCTGGAGGAACGCCAGGCAAAGGACGGGAAACCATACGTCTGATGCGGATCAAGGCAGGACACCCGATGCCCAGACACACGCATGGTGGCGAAGAGATCACCCTGGTGCTGGCCGGTGCCTTCAGTGACGAGCACGGCTTCTACGAACGTGGTGACGTCGCGGTCGCGAACGAGAATATCGAGCATCGTCCGGTCGCGCATGCTTCGGGCGATTGCATCTGTCTGGCTGTGACGGATGCACCTGTTCGTCTCACCGGTGGCGTGGGTAGACTGCTCAATCCGTTTCTCAAATTCTGATTGGTGGAAGCTGCCCATGAATGCACCAGGTCCGGTGACCCTGAAATCCGCGAACTACCCGGCCATCGCGCGCCGGCTCGTCGAGCTCGCCCTCGAGGCGGGCGAGCGGATCATGGCCATCTATGACGACGAAGGTGGCGTGGACGTCAAGTCCAAGGACGACCAGTCGCCGGTAACGCTCGCCGACGAGCAGGGCGAAGCAATCATCCTGGCCGGGCTGCGACAATCGTTCCCCGATATTCCCGTGGTGGCCGAGGAAAGCGTCGCCGGCGGCGATATCCCCGATGTGAGTGGGGGATGTTTCTTCCTCGTCGATCCGTTGGATGGAACCAAGGAGTTCATCAAGCGCAACGGGGAATTCACCGTCAACATCGCGCTGGTGCAGGACGGCCGTCCGCTGCTGGGCGTGGTGCATCTGCCGGCATTGGCAACGACCTACTGGAGCGACGGAGATCGGGCCTGGCGCAAGCGCGACGATAGCAGCGCCGAGCCTGTTGAATGTAGAAGTCCGGCCGCGGACGGCAAGGTAGTGGTGACGAGTCGCTCACATCGAGACAGTCGCACCGACGAGTTTCTGCAGGACGTGAAGGTCGCGTCGCTGAGTTTCGCGGGCTCGTCGCTGAAGTTCTGCAGAGTGGCCGAGGGTGAGGCCGATCTGTATCCACGATTGGGACGGACCATGGAATGGGATATTGCCGCCGGGGATGCCGTGGTCTGCGCGGCGGGTGGGTCGGTGTGCACCCTGGACGGTCAGCCGATGCGGTACGGCAAGTCGGGCTTCGAGAATCCGGATTTCGTGGTTCGCGGCAGAGCCGACTGAGGGACGATCGTGCCTCAGCTGAAGATGCCGTGTAGATACCAGTCGGATCCACCGTCCCGAGCATCCACGCGATACACCCAATAACGGGCACCATTGCTCGCGAGCGCCCGATAATAGTCACGGTTGCAGGGTCGGGACTGCCACCATCCAGCCAGGATACGCTCCGGCCCCTGCAACAGCTCGAGTGGTCCGTGCAGGCACGGCTGACCGCCAATCTGAGTCAGACGACGGGGGGTGCGCAACAGCCAGACGGGTCGCAGTCCATGCAGGCTGCGAATATAGGCTTGGTGTGTCTCATCGTCATGAAGCCGTCCATCACCTCGCGGTGCGATGTTTCGCTGCAGGATATCCGGTCTGACGATGTCTGACGTCGCCGCCATCGCGCCATGGTCGACGCTCGGGAAAGGCACGGTTCGGGTTTGGTATTCGGGTCGGTAGTCGCTGACCAGCACCGGGCGTTGGATGGCGTCATTGCCCAGTCGCGCCGCTAATCTTTCCACCAGCGTGCCCAGCGCGTCCTCCGCCGGCCTGGCCGGCGCATACAGGTCGACCTGCAAGGGTGCCGCCTCGATCAGCACGGGCACCCGGAGACCGATCTCCTCGACGGGATGAGGCAGGGCCACTCGTTCCAGACGCTCCGCGAGCAGATGTTGCAGATGCGCGAGATCGCGGCTTTCCCGCACCAGCTCCAGCGTGAAGCGCGTGCTGGGAGGTTGCTGATGGATGAGCGTGACCTCGAGGGTACGTACCGCTGCCGCCCGCGCCTGCAGCAGCCCCACCAGTTCCATCAGCAACAGCCCCACGCCGTTGAGCAGATACTGGTGCTCCGTGGAGCCGTGCCCCAGCACCAGCCTGCGCTCGAAGCGCTCCGGCACACTCCAGGCAGCCCGCGCATCGATCTGTCGCCCGAGCGCCCTGTCCAGGCTGGACAGCAGCCTCGGTCCGAAGCGGCGGGCCAGATCGGCACGCGGCAGACGATAGAGCTCCCCCAGCCGCCGCACGCCGAGCCGCTGCAGATCGTCCAGCACGACCTCGGCCCGTTG
Organism: Gammaproteobacteria bacterium; assembly: GCA_020444775.1. The sequence continues at coordinate 830 of JAGRHX010000057.1, read as the reverse complement.
CCAGCCGGCCAGCATCACCGAAACCGGCACCGCGGCCAACGCGGCGGGCAAGCGCTCCAGGCTCAGGACATGCCGTGACAGTCCCCCACGCGCAAGCCATTCCGCGGCCAATAGTGTCGGGGCGATACTGACGGAGCTGAGATGCCCGAGCTGCTCGAGACCGTCCAGCAGATTTTGTAGCAGCGTATTCAAACCGCCAAACAACCTGAGGCTGCCACCAATCTCCAGCAACACGGCATCATGCTGCAGATGGAGCCGTGAGGTGAACCCGCTGCACCAATGCGCCAACCCTTCGAGAGTCTCCCGCTCCAGCTCGAGATCGCGCCTTTGCAGACACAGCGTCGGCGCCACGCTCACCGCGGTGCTCGAGGTCATACCCGGTTGTACACCAGCCTGCTCGGCGGATGCGTTGCAGCACGTTACCACCTCACGATGACCGCGACGCTCGACGATCGCAGTCGAGGTCGGTGTAGAGGTGGATATATCAGCCGTCATGCCATCGAGCCGGTGCTCGGCGAGAGCTTCGAGTGACAGGCGGGGTAGATGGATACAGAGCCAGAGCTCCTCCCGCAAGGCTTCGATGGCCACGGGCGCAGGCGTGTCGACCAGTCGCAACGCGCCCCCGGGCTCGGCCAACGTCAGGCTCCGCTGACGCGATCGTTCGTGGTCCGGACTCATATCAAGCGACTCAAGCGACGTGTGCTCACCCGAGGTCATCCATGGCCCGTCATGTCCTCAGCCATCGGTAGCGAGGAGATACGAACCGTGCATGGTGGAGCCCCACGACATTTGAGCAATTCCAGACACAGGGAGTCCTGAGACAGGGAGTC
>JAGRHX010000854.1 GCA_020444775.1 Gammaproteobacteria bacterium | reverse complement strand
GGGGGTCTGACCAGCGCCGCCGGGCGCACCAGAACGCCTTGGCGTGCCCCAGCCTGAAGCTGGCCGGGACCCCGCTCCCGGCGCCATGCCAGCGCGGTGCTCCAGGTCAGTGAGCCGGTCAGTGAAACGGTCAACCCGAGTGGACCTCCAGACAGAGACAGATATGGCACTCGATTCCGCGGCGCAGAACATCATCGGCACGGCCGGCGAAGACCCGGTCGTCGACGACCGAGGCGTCCTCGACTACATGAACACGCTCGGCGCTCAGGCCAGGACCGCCGCGCGCGGCCTGGCGAGCGCGCCGACCCGGCGCAAGAACGCCGCCCTGGAAGCGACCGCACAGGCCATCCTGGCGGATCGCGAGCGGCTTCGCGAAGCCAATCAACGGGATCTGGCGGCCGGCCGTGAGAATGGACTGGCGGCGCCATTGCTGGATCGGCTGGAGCTGACCGACGGCCGCATCGACGCCATGGTCGCCGGATTACGACAGGTCGCCAGCCTGCCCGACCCGGTCGGCGAGATCAGCGGCATGACCCGCCAGCCGTCCGGGCTCGAGATCGGGCGCATGCGTGTGCCGCTCGGCGTGGTCGGCATCATCTACGAGTCCAGGCCCAACGTCACCATCGACGCCGCGGCGCTGTGTCTGAAGGCGGGAAACGCGACCATCCTGCGTGGCGGCTCCGAGGCCATCCACTCGAACACGGCGATCGCGGCTTGCATCTCCAGCGGTCTGGAACAGGCCGGCATCGACCGCCACGCCGTGCAGGTCGTGGCCACCACCGACCGGGCCGCGGTTGGCGCGCTGATCACCATGGACCGGCACGTGGACATCATCGTGCCGCGCGGTGGCAAGGGGCTGATCGAGCGAATCGCCCGTGAGGCCAGCGTGCCGGTGATCAAGCACCTGGACGGAAACTGCCACGTCTACATCGATGACCGGGCAGATGCCGACAAGGCGATCGCCGTGGCGGTCAACGCCAAGACCTATCGCTATGGCATCTGCGGCGCGATGGAGACATTGTTGATCGCGGACTCGGTCGCGCCCCGTCTGCTGCCACCGATCGCCGCGCAGCTTCGCGACAAGTCGGTAGAGCTGCGTGGTTGCGAGCGGACCCGTGCAATCCTGCCCGATGCGGCGCCGGCCAGCGAGGCTGACTGGCTGACCGAATACCTCGGGCCGATACTGGCGATCCGCGTGGTCGATGGCATCGACGCCGCGATGCGGCACATCGAGCGGTACGGCTCGGGACATACCGATGCGATCGTCACCGAGGATCTGGGGCGCGCCCGACGCTTCATGACCGAGGTCGACTCGAGCTCGGTCATGGTCAATGCACCGACCTGCTTCGCCGATGGCTTCGAGTACGGACTCGGCGCCGAGATCGGCATCAGCACCAACAAGCTGCACGCACGCGGGCCAGTCGGACTCGAAGGTCTGACCACCCAGAAGTTCATCGTCATCGGCGATGGCCAGATCCGAGGCTGACAGACACGGATTGAACGCATGAGCCGCCTCCCCAGACGCACCCTGCCACACCGCGAGGCTCGATGACGGTACAGGTGTACGCACAGGCTCGCACGGATGCGAGCACACAGGCCTCGGGTCGCACGGCAGCGGTGTCCGGCGAGCTGTCACGGGCCAACCCGAAACGCCGGCACCCGGTCGACACCGTCACCATCGGCGTTCTGGGCGGGACCTTCGACCCGATCCACTGCGGTCATCTGCGACTGGCCATCGAGGTCAGGGACCAGCTCGGCCTGACCCAGGTCAATCTGCTACCGGCGCCCAATCCACGTCTGCGTGATGCGCCGCAGGTCGACGCGAGCGTCCGCCTGACGATGCTGCGGCTGGCCGTGGAGGGCGTCGAGGGGCTGGTCGCCGACCCACGTGAGCTGTCCCGCAGCGGCGAGACCCGCACCGTGGACACCATCGAGGAGCTGTGCGCCGAGCACCCGGAACGAACACCGGTGCTGATCCTGGGCGCCGATGCCTTCTCGCGTTTCGAACAGTGGGTGCGCTACGAACGCATACTCGAGCTTGCGGGCATCGCCGTGGCCCGCAGACCGGGTGCGACGATCAGCGTGAGTCCCGCGCTGCGCGGGCGATGCATCGACGTCGAGGATGGCCAGTCGTCATCCACGCGTTGTCGAGCGGCGCCGGGCGTCGGACAGATCGCGGTCTGCGACATACCCGCGCTCGACATCTCGGCAACGGCGATCCGTCAGATGCGGGCCAGCGGGCGATCGATCCGTTTCCTGGTACCCGATTCCGTACACGAGTTCCTGGTCAACGAGGGCCTTTATCTACATGCATAGCGAAGAGCTCAACAAGCTCGTTTGCGATTCGCTGGACGAGCTCAAGGGCGTGGACATCATCTCTTTGGATGTTCGCGATCAGACCGACCTGACCGACTACATGGTCATTGCCACCGGTCGTTCGGACCGTCAGGTGAAGGCACTCGCCCAGCATCTGATCGAGCAGGCCAAGGCCCACGGCGTCCAACCCATGGGTGTGGAGGGCCTGGATCGCGCCGAGTGGGTGCTGGTCGACCTCTGCGACGTCGTCGTGCACGTGATGCAGCGCGAGACACGCGAGTTCTACCAGCTCGAGAAGC
>JAGRHX010000853.1 GCA_020444775.1 Gammaproteobacteria bacterium | reverse complement strand
CATACCCTTTAATCACGATTACCCCTTTGAATACGCCGTGGTCGAGCGGGTGTCGCCGCTCATCCGACGCGTGGTGGCGCGCAATCCGGGGCCCTTCACCTTCAAGGGCACCGGCACCTTCATCATCGGTGAAGGCGAGGTGGCGATCGTCGACCCGGGGCCAGCCATCGACGAGCACGTGGAGGCCCTGCTCGAGGCCGTCAGGAACGAGACCGTCACGCATCTGATCGTCACCCACACGCACAACGATCACTCACCGGCCTGCGCACCGGTGGCGGCCGCCACCGGCGCCCGTAGCTACGGCTACGGACCGCACGGCTCGGGTGCCCTGGAGCGTGGCGTGCAGGTCGAGGAGGGCGGTGACATGGCCTTCGTGCCGGACGTGCATGTGCGTGACGGCGACATCATCGAGGGCAGGGGATGGTCGCTCGAATGTGTGTACACCCCCGGGCACACCTCGAATCATATGTGCTATCAGCTGCGCGAGGAACGCGCGCTGTTCTCCGGGGACCACGTGATGGGCTGGAACACCACGATCGTCTCGCCGCCCGATGGTGACATGTACGACTACATGCACAGCTTGCGCAAGCTCATCGCCCGCGAGGATCTGCGTTTCTGGCCCACGCACGGGCCGGCCATCGACAAGCCGCAGGCCTACGTGCAGGCCTACCTGGACCATCGATTGGATCGCGCCGAGCAATGCCTGGTCTGTCTGCGCGAGGGTGTCGAGGCCATACCGGACATGGTCAAGCGCATGTACGTGGGACTCGATCCGAGGATGCACCCGGCCGCGGCCCGTTCAACCCTGGCAACCTTGATGTACCTCGAGCGTGAAGGCCGGGTGCGGTGTCTGGACGAGCCGGGATCGACGGCTCGTTACCGCTTGAGCTGAGCGGCGTGATTCGTGCCGGCGTCTGCAGACCGCGTCGCCGGCCTAGCCCGCGAAGCGTTGGAAGCGTGACAGGCTGAACGGCTCGAGCTGTTCGGCAAGCTCGCCGGTGACCACACTCCGGGCCATCAGCTCGCCGAGCGCGGCGCCCATGGTGATGCCGCTGTGGGTGGCGAGCAGATGCAGACCGGTCGCGCCCGGTACCGGGCCGGCGATGGTCTTGCCATCTTCTGGATAGGGACGCACGCTCATACCGATCTGGCAGCCGTCCAGTAGCGCTTCGCCCTGGAAGCCGTCGAGCACCGCCGCGCTGCGGCGCAGCAGCTCGGCGGCGCCCTCGCGCCGTCGGCTCGGCGAGTCGTCCTCGCTGATCCAGCCGTCGGTGTCGTCGGCGCCGATCAACAGCGTGCCGGCACCCGCGTCGCGGATGTGCAGGTGGGCCTGGTCGGCCGTGTACAGGATGTGCCGGGCCAGGCGACGCGGCTCACCGGGCGGCGTGCGTACCAGCAATCCCGGGACCTGGCGTAGCGGAAAGCGGCTGGCGAAGGCTTCGAAGCCGGTCAGGTCGGCCAGCGCCTGGGCGCTACCGGGGCCGGCGGCGACGACCACCTCGTCCGCGGGAATCAGACCGCGCGTGGTGAGCACGCCGCTCACCACGCCGTCATCGTCGAGCTCCAGGGCCTGGGCCGAGCAGTATTCGAGCAGCGTGCCACCGAGCGACTGGAGACGCTTGCTCATGAAACGCAGATAGCAGGGGGCATCCAGCCAGGCGTCCGCGGGCGCGAGCAGACCCTCGGCGTCGGCCTCGAAGCGGACGTGCGGCTCCATGGCGCAGAGCTGGTCGCGCCCCACCCACAGGACCGGATAACCAAACTCGCTCAGGCGCTCGAACCGGTCGCGCAGCTCGGCCAGGCGGTCGGCCTGCGCGGCGCTCACCCATTGCAGCATGCCGTCTGGATGCAGACCGATGCGGCGCTCGCCGAAGCGTCGCGCGAGCTCGCGGTAGCGTACCGCGCCGAGCGCATTGAGGCCGTGATAGGCGCGGTCCGCGGTCTTGGAGGTGGCGTTGATCCAGGCGAAGCTGTGACTGCTGGTGCCACAGCCGACCCGATCCCGCTCGATGAGTGTAACGTGCATGCCGCGCTCGGCCAGCGCGTGCGCGGTGTTGCAGCCGACGATGCCCGCGCCGATGACCACGCAGCGTTTGACGGCGTGGCCCGCGGCCGATACTGAGGAGGACTGGCTCATGTTCGGTGCGCTCGAATGCGATGGGTTGCGATCGGGTTCGCCGGGTTGCCGCCAGACAGCCTGCAGGCGTCTGCCCCCCGTAATGCGCGACGCCCCGCTCCGGTGGTTGCCCCAGTCCGGTGGTTGCCCCGCTCCGGTGGTTGCCCCGCTCCGGTGGTTGCCCCGCTCCGGTGGTTGCGGGTCCGGCGGATGCTGGAACAATACCGCAATCCATCGCACGGGTGTGGCCCGGCACCGCACGGCAGGGCTTCGACCGGCGCCGACACGCGGATCGGTTTGGCTGCGACACGAGCCTGCTTGGACAAGCCGGCGCCGACCGACCTATGCTGGGTCGGGCGCCTGCCGCAGGGTATCTGCCGACGCCACGCGACGGTCCTTGCAGACGGTCCTTTGCGGCGACCAATGGGGGCGCTCTTTGGAGGCGGGGAAGAATCCTTGGGGACTGGATATTTCCGCTAGAATTTGCCGATTTGGCTTGGGGAGCGTTCGATGGCAGATCTGAGGTTCACACAAGATCACGAGTGGGTCCGCAAGGTCGCGGAGCAGACCGTGGAGATTGGCATCAGCAATTATGCCCAGGAGCAGCTGGGTGAGATCGTCTTCGTGGAGTTGCCCGAGGTCGACACCACCATCATGGCCGGTGACGACGTGTCCGTCATCGAGTCGGTAAAGGCCGCAGGCGATCTCAAGGCGCCGGTCGGTGGCCGTATCACCGAGGTCAACGAGCGGCTCACCGACGAGCCGGAGCTGGTCAACGAGGACCCGACCGGCGAGGGTTGGATCATGCGGGTCGAGATCGAGGATCCGGAGGAACTCGACACGCTCATGGACGAGGCGGCCTACAAGGCGTACACCGACGCGCTCGAGTAGCTGGGCGGCCCGCGTCCATCCGCTTCTACCGAGCACGCCACAGGAGAACGATTGTGATGAGTGAGCACGGCGTCTCCCGGCCCTGGGCCGGTCTCTGGCGAGAAGCCTTCAGCAGCCGACACATCGGGCCGGACCAGGCCGAGACGCACGCGATGCTGGACGCGCTCGGCTACCCGACGCTGGATGCCTTCATCGAAGCCACGGTACCGGCCAGTATTCGGTCCGAACGTGGGTTGGCGCTGCCGGCGCCGTTCGCCGACGGGCTGGAGGAACGTCAGGCGCTGGCGCGTCTGGCCGGGTATGCCGCGCTCAACGCGGACGCGATCTCCCTGATCGGCATGGGCTATCACGGCACCGAGCTGCCGCCGGTCATCGCCCGCAACGTGCTCGAGAACCCGGGCTGGTACACCGCCTACACGCCCTATCAGCC
>JAGRHX010000852.1 GCA_020444775.1 Gammaproteobacteria bacterium | reverse complement strand
GACGGGCGGCCTGGGCTTCGAGCCGCGCTCGCACGCGTGGTTCGGCCGGCGGCAGATCGGACAGACCACCGAGCAGTGCCCGGAAATACAGCCCGGTGCCACCGACCAGCAGCGGCGTGCGCCCGGCCTTGGCAATCCGCTTCATCTCGTGACTCGCCTGCTCGGCGAAGCGCGCCGCCGAGTACGGAATCCACGGGTCCTCGACGTCGACCAGCGCGTGGGGGGCGCGCGCCAGCACGTCGGGCTCGGGCTTGCCGGTACCGATGTCCATGCCACGGTAGACCATCGCCGAGTCGACGCTGACAATCTCCACCGGCAATGCCATTGCCGCGGCCACCGCCAGCTCGGTCTTACCGCTGGCGGTCGGGCCCATCAGACAGATGGCGAGTCGCTGCATGTCTGAACGTACCTGCCATGAGGGTGCGTGTGTGCACTGACCGGCGCACGCGTGGCGATGACCGCGCTCGAGACCGTCGACGCCCTCTGCCCGGGATGAGCCACGGGCTCGCGCTCGCCGTGCCAGCGTCGCCTCATCCGTCCACGTCCGAATCGGCTCGAAACGGTTGCGCCCGACTCACCTCATCGGGCCCGTCGACGCTCTCGCACAGCAGCCTGAGCAGGGTCCGGGCATCGATCCGCACCGCGTCTTCATCCGGCTGCCCGCACGCCCGATCCTCGACCTCCGGGCCAGCCTCGGCGGTGTCCGGAGCGGCAAGATGACTGAGCCGAAGGACGAAGCGACGGGTCGCCGCAGTGATGGTACCGGTCTGTCCACCATCCACGGCCACCAAGGCCGACGCGAGCTGCTCTAGCGCACCGGCGACGGCGTCCACCGGCATGCCCGCATAGGCGACCGGCAGACTCAACAACAGGCAGTGCCCGGCACCATCGATCCGCAATCGTATTCCCAGTCGCTCGAGCCTTGGCATCACCACCCGCATCGCCTGGCTGGCTGCCACCTCCAGCGGCAGACGCCGGGGCAACAGCAACGGGCGCGCGGCCAGCGGCTCGCTGTCAGACGAGTCCATCAGTGCCTGCAGCCGCTGCTCGATCCGACGCTGGCGCGGACCTAGCAGATCCGTCACGTAGACGCCGTCCGCACGCACCCGCACCCGGAATCGATTCGCCACGACACCATCGACTTCTACATCCTGATCGGCGATGCCAGCGGCGAGCCGCGGCCAGCCCGAGGGCTGACGTTGATCGCCACGCGCCGGTCTGGAGCCCGTCCACTGCGTCTGACGCCGTCCCGACTCCGATGCGGTCGCGGTCCGTGCCCCCGGGTGGCTCGCCAGCGCGGCGCCGCCGCGATCATGACCGACCGCGGTTATCGCGGCGGGCCCGGCCCGCTCGGCAATCGGCTGCGTCTCGCGGGGCACATCGGGCAGCGATTCGCCGGGCCCTTGCGCTTGCCCCTGCAGACAACGCAACACCGCGCTGCGCACGAAGTCGTGCACCATCCGCGGCTCGCAGAAACGCACCTCCTGCTTGGTGGGATGCACGTTCACGTCAACGTCGGTCGGCTCGATCTGCAGGAACAGCACATACGCGGGATGACCACCGGCGCCATACAGGCTCTCGTAGGCTTGCCTCACCGCGTGTTTGACCACGGTATCGTTCACCGCCCGCCCATTGACGAACAGAT
>JAGRHX010000851.1 GCA_020444775.1 Gammaproteobacteria bacterium | reverse complement strand
AGGTCCAGCCCTTGTTCTCCTCGCCGATGCGATTCTCGACCGGCACCTTCACGTCGGTCAGATAGACCGTGTTGATCTCGAAGCCGCCGTCGATGGTCTTGATCGGACGCACCTCGATACCTGGATCGTCCATGTCCAGCAGCAAGAAGGAGATGCCTTCCTGCTTCTTCGCATCCGGATCGGTGCGGACCAGACAGAACATCTTGTCGGCATACTGCGCCTGGGTGGTCCAGGTCTTGGTGCCGTTGACGATGTAATGATCCCCATGGCGCACCGCACGGGTCTGCAAGGAGGCCAGATCCGAGCCCGAGCCCGGCTCGGAGTAGCCCTGACACCACCAGACTTCATTGTTGCGGATGCCAGGCAGATAGCGGTCCTTCTGCGCCGGCGTGCCGAAGGTGTAGATGACCGGGCCGACCATGCTCACGCCGAAGGCGATCACACGCGGCGCATCGTAGCGACCCTGCTCTTCCTGGAAGATGTAGCGTTGCGCCGCGGACCAGCCGGGACCGCCGTACGCCTGCGGCCAGGCGGCGCACAGCCAGCCCTTGGCGGCGAGGATGTCCTGCCAGCGCACATAGTCCTCCTTGGCCAGGCTCAGCCCGCGGCGAACCTTCTCGCGCAGATCCTCGGGCAGATTGTGCTCGAGGAAATCGCGCACCTCCTGCTGGAAGGATTTCAGCTCAGGTGAGAATTCGAGATCCATACTGGCTCCAGTGATTCACGCAGTTCTCGGCCATCGTGCGGCGCCTGGACGAGCCCCTTGGTCGTGCCCGTCACCGCGCCCATCGCGCATGGCTGCCGGCGATCGTAGCAGCACCGGTCCGCCGGGCGGGCCGGCACCGGGGCCACCCGGCGTTCAGTCCCGGCCGAGCTGCACGCGCAGCACGCGACCGATCGGGACCATGCGGCAGATGGCGGTGTTGATGAAGGTGCCGATCGCCTCGCTCACCACCTGACGCAGCCGCGCCGGGGCGCCCGGGGCATTGCTATCAGGCGCCGGGGTATCAGGCGCGGCGGTATCGGGCGCGGCGCTCGCGGCCATGAGCCGGCCCCGGGCGAGCGCAAGCTCGCGGGTCCTGGCGACCAGGGCGTCCAGACGACCGTCGGCCTGCAGCGGGGCGAGCGTCGCATGGGTCCAGGCGAGGTAGGGCGGCCACAGCGCCAGGTGCCGGTACAGGCTTGCCACCACCGGCGAGGTCTGCCCGCTCAGACCGAAGACATTGAGCGTCTGGATGAGCTCACGGGCCGGTGCGCCGAGCGCGTCCAGGGCGGGTATCGCCGGCACCGCGGCGGCAACGGTGGGCAGGGTAATCGGCGCGCCTTGGTCGTGCGGACGAGCGTCTGGATGCTCTCGACCCTTCGCATCGTCGGACCGTGCCTCGGCAGCGGGCTGCCGGTCACCGGTCAGCCGCGCGTGCACGCAGGTCAGCGCCATCAGGTTGAGGCCGTTGCCGCGATTGTAGGTATCGAGCACGGCGGCAATGTCACGACGATCCGTCTCGCTCAGGCCGAGCAGGGTGAAGACGCTGGCCGGCGCCTCCACCAGCGGCGGCAGGGTCAGCTGACCGTACAGCCAGGCGGCATGCCGCTCGGCCTGACCGCTCGCGTACAGCGGCCGGGCGTGCTGCCAGGCCAGCGCGAGGGCGCCGGGGGTGCAGGCCAGATGCCGCCAGATCAGGTTGACGATCGGCAGCCCCTGGACCTCGCGAATGTCCGCATAGATCGCCGCAATCTCGTCACTGGCCGATTGTTCGCTGATTTCCTGGAGCATCGTCTCCTCGCCTGGGCTCGGGCTATGATGAGCGTTGAACCGGGTGAGCTGCCGCCGCTCGGGCAGGGTGTCCCGGCGGATGCTTGGGCTCGGGCCCCGCGGCTGGCGCGACACCGCCGGTCGATGGCCCATCAACATGCCGCACGCAGGACACCGACGCGCGCCGTCACGCCTGCGGGCATGATAACCCGCGGCACCGGTTCCAGACCCCGGACCGCGGGTCCATGCGCGCGCCACGGACCGGGCCGAGGCCGTCCTGACGCGAGCACTCGACGCGAGAGATACATGATCGGTGAATCCATTCCACGTCTGGAGGACCAGGCCCTACTCACCGGGCTCGGTCGCTATATCGACGATCTGAACCTCGACGCGCAGCTCCACGTCTGGTTCGTCCGCGCCGACCATGCGCACGCGGAGATCGGCGAAATCGCGACCGACGTGGCCCGCGCGATGCCCGGCGTGGTCGCGGTCTATACCCACGCGGATCTGGACGCGGCCGGCGACGGCCCGTGGCCGCGGATCCGCGAGCAGGTGGGGCTGCGCAACGTCGACGGCAGTGCGGCGCGTTTGCCCGAGCGCGCGCTGCTGGCCACCGGTCGAGTGCGCTTCGTCGGCGAGGCCCTGGCGATGGTGCTGGCCGAGACTCGTGAGCAGGCCCGCGCCGCGGCCGAGCAGGTGACGGTCGATTATCGCGAGCTGCCCGTGGTGACCGATGCCGTGTCGGCGCTCGACGCATGTGCCGTGCAGCTGCACGACGCGGTGCCGGAGAACACCGCCTTGCACTGGCACGGCGGCGACGCGGCCGCGGTCGCGCGGGCCTTTGCCAGCGCCGCCCACGTGGTGACCCTGAAGGTGGTCAACAATCGGGTGGTGATCGCACCGATGGAGCCGCGCGGCGTGCTCGCCAGCTACGATGCGGGCAACGACACCTATACCGTGCACGCGCCGACCCAGGGCGCCAACGACGTCAGCCACGGCATCGCGCGCGCGCTCGGGGTGGCGGGGTCCCGGGTGCGGGTGATCACGCCACAGGTGGGTGGGGCGTTCGGCATCAAGATCCCGGCCTATCCCGAATACATACTCGCGGCCTGGGCGGCACGGCGTTGTGCTCGGCCCGTGAAGTGGTATGCCGAGCGCACCGATGCCTTCGTCACCGACGGTCAGGGCCGAGATCACGTCATGCACGCGTCACTGGCGCTGTCGGCCGACGGTGACTTCCTCGCCATTCGCTGTCGAACCACTTCCAACAGCGGTGCCTACGGCTCGGGCAGCGCCTGCACAATCCCGACCGCCGGCGGCACGCGCTGCATCACCGGGGTCTACCGCATCCCTGCCTGGCACGCCGACGTGCGAGTGGTCTACACCAACACCGTGCCGGTGATCGCCTACCGTGGCGCGGGTAAGCCCGAGTACAACTATCTGATCGAGCGTCTGGTCGACGCCGCGGCCCGCGAGCTTGGCATGGACCCGGTAGCCCTGCGCCGCCGGAATGCCGTGCGTCCCGAGCAGATGCCGTTCGCCACCGGCACCGGTCTGGTTTTCGACAGCGGTGAGTTCGAGAAGAATCTGGACGATGCGCTGCGCATTGCCGACACCGCGGGCTTCGCCGCGCGCCGTGAGGCGTCGCGGCAGCGCGGCCGGCTGCGTGGGCTCGGCCTTGCGATGTTCCAGGAGCCCGACGGTTTTCTCGACAATCGGGTCAACATGGTGCTCGACGCCGACGCCGAGCTGAGCGTCACGCTGACCGGACAGGACGGTGGCCAGGGGCACGTCACCACCTTCGCCCAGGTGGCCGCGGCGCAGCTCGGTCTGGCGCTAGAACGGATCCGGATCCGCCAGGGAGACAGCACCCTCATCGGGCCTGGCCGCGGTAGCGGCGGCTCGCGGACCGCGACCGTCGCCTCCATGGGGATCGTCCAGGGCAGCGCGCAGATCATCGCCAAGGCGCGTCTGATCGCCGCCCAGGCGCTGGAGACCGCGGCCGATGACCTCGAGTTCGAGAATGGCACCTTCAAGGTCGTCGGCACCGACCGCGGCATCGGCATCGAAGCGATCGCGGCCCGGGCCTACGACATCGCCCGCCTGCCCGAGGACATGATGCCGGGTCTGGAGGCGACCGTTCACTACCAGGCACGCGAGTACAACTATCCGTGCGGCTGCAACATCTGCGAGCTGGAGGTCGACCCGGAAACCGGTCGGGTGCGCATCGAACGCTACGTGGCGGTCAATGACCACGGCGTCGCCATCAATCCGATGCTGCTCGAAGGTCAGTTCCACGGCGGCGTGGTGCAGGGTATCGGCCAGGCGCTGACCGAGGCCTGCGTCTACGACAGCGAGAGCGGCCAGCTGCTGTCAGGGTCGTTCATGGACTACTGTCTGCCGCGCGCGGCGGACGTCCCCGACATCGAGCTGCATCGCAATGTGGTGCCGTCCCGCACCAACGCGCTGGGCGTCAAGGGGGTCGGTGAGTCCGGCTGCACGGCCGGCTGCCCGGCGGTGATGAACGCGGCCATGGATGCGCTGGCCCAGGCCGGGGTCGCCGCTATCGACATGCCGCTGACCCCGGAGCGCGTCTGGCGGGCCCTGCGGCGCGCCGGCGCCGCTTCTGGCTCGAGCGCCTGAGGCGAAGGCAGTCCACGCGGGATGGCAGGCCTGCACGCCACGGTCCGGACAATCCAAGACGCGCGGTCCACCCGGTAGAACCCACCATGCACAGTCACGACATCGTCATCGTCGGCGGCGGTCTTGTCGGCAGCGCGACCGCCTACTTCCTGCTGGCCGCCGATCCGGGCGCGCTGCGGGTCGCGGTGCTGGAGCCCGACCCCAGCTACGCCAACGCGCCCTCGGCGCGCGCCACCGGGGGCATCCGGCAACAGTTCTCGACCCCCGAGAACATCCAGATCGGGCTGTTCGGCGCAGCCTTCGTCAAGGACGTAGACCGTTACCTGAGCATCGACGGTG
>JAGRHX010000850.1 GCA_020444775.1 Gammaproteobacteria bacterium | reverse complement strand
GCGAGGCGGCCAGCTCCGGAGTCGTGGTCGATGCCGCGGGCGCGGCCCCCTCGGTGGACGGCGCTGCAGGCACCGCCGCCGCGCCGGGTGCCACCGGTGTGGTGGACTGCCCGGCTGCAGCCGCTGTCGTTGAATCTGCCGGGCCATCAGCACCCGGCACGGCCTCGGTGGTGGTCGGCGCAGGTGGCTTCGGCCCGTAGTCTTCCTGCCAGGCGTTCCATAGCATGAAGGCAACCAGGCACCAGCCGATGATGAGGAAAGTGCGTAGCTGTTCGGTCGGCATCAATCGAATGCTCGGGTTAGTGCTTGACGTTTTCGCTGGGAGACGTCTTGGAATGGATGCCGGGGCACGCCTGAGGCGGCTGCCCGGACGCATCTTGCTCTGGCGTGGTCAGTACGGGGCGCAACAGTTCGAGCAGGCAGTCGGCTACACGTCGGTTGGACAACGCGGTGATGCCGAATCTGCACATGACGACCAGGTCGACGCCCGACAGGGCATGCTGATTCTGGCGAAAGGTTTCCCGGATCACCCGCTTCAGACGATTTCTGTGGGCCGAGAGCTTAACCGACTTCTTGCTGATTGCCAGACCCAGCCGAGGCCGATCCAGCTGATTGGGTAGGACCAGTACTGTCAGATGGCGACCGGGCAGTCTCCGGCCCTGTTTGAACACTCGATCGTAGTCCGAGGACCTCAGGAGCCGTTGCCGACGGGCAAATGGCCGGGCCTGTGCTCCGAAGCGTGAAACGGGGGGCTGGATCATGAAATCGGGACAGGGGTTGCGGCACGGGCTTCAACGCATGCTTCGACGCGCAGTCTGCAGCGATATCCCCTCGACGGTACTCCGATACGACCGCCGACGTTGCGTACCGTCGCAGATCGCGTGGACGGCGGTGGAACTGACGCCAATCAAGTAATCATGCTTCCACCGACACGTGCTTGTTGTGCGAGCGGTCCGCGATCGGGAATCGACGCGGGCCGCAAACACCTGGCACACAAGCAGTCGGGTCAGGCCGACAGTCGTGCTCTGCCCTTGCTGCGACGGCGCTTGAGCACGGTGCGACCGGCCTTGGTGGCCATGCGAGCGCGGAATCCGTGGCGACGCTTACGCTTGAGACGACTGGGCTGGAAGGTTCTTTTCATGACGGGAATGGCCTCTTCGATGAGCCACGAAGAATTCGGGTAGCAGGCAAGGATAGCTGGAGCAGGGACATGAGGTCAAAGGGCACGTCCATCAGCACCGAACGCGGACGCTTGGAAGCCCACAATCAGTCTGTATAGACTGTGCCGCTCGCCAACGCTCAGGCTGGAGACATCGGGAGTGTCCGCGTTCTGCCGGTTCGGAGATCGACGCCCCGAGTCGTCGATGCCGACGCCACGTCCCGGTGCCGCATTGCAGGCCCTACGTGCAGAGCCTGCATCGAGATAAGACAGTGGAAGCTCCCGACAAGAGCGCTGCGCCGGCCGGCGGCGCAGCAGGCCAGTCGGCCCGCAGGCAAGCGGTTGCGCGCGGCGCGGTCTCAGAGGAGATTTCCACATGACACGGCATCTTTTTGGGGGATCGCTTCGTGGAGGGGACGCTGTGGAATCGCTGTCTGAATCGCCTTGAATCCGAGCTCACGCCACAGCAGTTCAATACCTGGATCAGACCGTTGCATGCGGTCGAGAACCCGGGAGAGCTCTGTTTGCTGGCGCCCAATCAGTTCGTCAGGGACTGGGTCAACGAGCACTTCGCGACGCGTATCTGTGAGGTCGCTCGGACCTTCGAACCCGAAGCTCCGCCCAGGGTCTTGGTCTCGGTGGGCTCCAGAGAGCTGGCCGAAACGGCCGGAATGACCGCTGCTGGCGGGATCGTGTATGCCACCAATCCCAGGAACGGCAGCGCGCCGAGCACCTCGGGGCCGTTGCGCGTGGGGCTGCGCGATCACTTCACCTTCGAGAACTTCGTCGAGGGGAAATCGAACCATTTCGCGCGTGCGGCATCCGTGCAGGTGGCGAGCAACCCGGGCGGTGCCTACAACCCGTTGTTGATCTACGGTGGTGTCGGGCTGGGAAAGACGCACCTGATGCAGGCCATTGGCAATGGTGTGGCGCAATCTCGTCCGCACGCGAATATCGTCTACTTACACTCCGAGCGATTCGTCAGTGAGATGGTCCGGGCGCTCCAGCACAACACCATCGACGAGTTCAAGCGCTACTACCGTTCCCTGGATGCCCTGCTGATCGATGACATCCAGTTCTTTGCTGGCAAGGACCGCTCCCAAGAGGAGTTCTTCCATACCTTCAATGCGCTGCTCGAGGCCAATCAGCAGGTCATCATCAGCTGTGACCGCTACCCGAAGGAGGTCGAGGGCCTGGAGGAACGGCTGCGTAGCCGATTCGGCTGGGGACTCACGGTCGCCATCGAGCCGCCCGAGCTCGAGACCCGGGTTGCTATTCTCATGCAGAAGGCCCAGGAAATGGGTCGTGAGCTCGGCGATGAGGTCGCATTCTTCATCGCCAAGCGTGTGCGCTCGAATGTACGGGACCTGGAAGGTGCGCTGCGACGGGTAATCGCCCAAGCCCGCTTCACCGGCAGCGAGCTTACCCAGGCCCTGGCCAAGGAAGCCTTGAAGGACCTGTTGGCCGCCTACGAGAAGCGCGTGAGTATCGACAACATCCAGAAGACCGTATCGCAACACTACAACTTGCGAGTATCCGATCTGGTGTCCAAACGGCGTACCCGGTCAGTGGCCAGACCACGTCAGGTCGCCATGGCGCTGGCCAAGGAGCTGACGGAGCACAGTCTGCCGGAAATCGGCGAGGCGTTCGGCGGACGAGACCATACGACGGTCTTGCATGCGTGTCGGAAGATCGCGGAGCTGCGTCAGAGTGACACCAGTACCCGGGAGGAATACGAGAATCTGCTGCGGCTGCTGAGTAGCTGAGCAACTCTGCGGCCGGATTGCGCTGAGTTCGCGCCGGCGCGGACCGGATGGCTCGCCGTTATACACTCCCTGTTATACAAAGGTGTTGATAACATCACCTCAGACCTGTGGATAACCGTGGGATCAATGGCACCAGCTCGCCAAGGCGGAATCGATACCCAGTTTGTCCACAGGCCCCGCGCAGCCTGACAGGCCACTTGTACAGACCTTTAGAAGATGGGTAACTCTATGATTGATAAATTAAATATAGAGTTATCCACAGATGTGATGGTGCCTAGTAACAATAACTACCAACTATATATTCCAGATAGATCTTGAAGAGATGAAATTCAGCACCGAGCGGGACACGCTACTCAAGCCACTGCAGGCCGTGCAGGGGGTCGTGGAAAGACGCCATAGTCTGCCGATCCTCGCCAACGTGTTGTTGACGGTTCGCGGCGGATTGCTTTCCGTGCTTGCGTCGGACATGGAACTGGAGTTGATGTCCAGTATCGAGCTCGACGCACAGGCCGAGGGGGAGGTGACCGTGCCGGCACGTAAGCTGGTCGACATCTGCCGATCCCTTCCGGCCGGCGCGGCGGTCAGCCTGTCTCTCGAAGAGGACCAGGTGGTAGTCAGGTCGGGGCGCAGCCGTTTCAGTCTGAGCACTCTGCCGAGCAACGAATTTCCTCAAAGTGATCCGCCCTCGGACGATTTCAGGCTGGCGCTGCCCCAATCGGACTTGAAGCGTTTGATCGAGCTGACGGCTTTTGCGATGGCTCATCAGGACGTGCGCTATTACCTGAACGGTCTGCTGCTCGAGATCGACGAGAAATTGTTGCGGGCGGTCGCTACCGACGGGCATCGGTTGGCGTTGGCGGAGGTGGCCATCAATGGGGGGCCGAGCGGGTCGACACGGCAGATAATCTTGCCGCGCAAGGGCGTGACTGAACTACAGCGACTACTGGGTAGTGATGATGCTGTGGACCTTGTGGTCGGGTCGAACGCAATCCGGATGACGGTGGGTAACACACGGTTCACCAGCAAGCTGATTGACGGTCGGTTTCCGGACTACACCCGGGTGATTCCCGATGTGAACAGCACGGAGAAGGAGATCCGAGTCGATCGGGAAGCGCTGCGGCAGTGCCTTGCGCGAGCGGCGATCCTGTCCAACGACAAGTACCGGGCCGTTCGCTTGTGCTTGGAGCCTGGCAGGTTACGGGTGTTGGCGAACAATCCCGAGCAGGAGGCGGCGGAGGACGAGGTGGAAGTCGATTACGATGGTGACGGATTGGAGATCGGCTTCAATGTGACCTACATGATCGACGCGTTATCAGCGGTGCCCAGCAGTGAAGCCCGGCTCTGCCTGACGGATTCGAGCAGCAGCTGCCT
>JAGRHX010000849.1:4320-4694 GCA_020444775.1 Gammaproteobacteria bacterium | reverse complement strand
GAACACGAGGTCATCGGCCGCAGCGCGGTGGACCTGGGCCTGTGGCCCGACTGGGGGCCTGCGCACGCGCTGCGCAACGCGCTGGACCGCGACCCGGTGCTGCACGACCTGCGCCTGCCGGTGCACGCGGCCGACGGCACGCTGCGCGAGCTGCAAGTGGCGGCCGCCCGCTTCGAATGGGACGGCGCGCCGGCGGCCGTGCTGATCGGCCGCGACGTGACAGCGATGGAGCGTGCCCGCCGCGAGACCGACGCCATCCTGGACAAGGCGGCCCTGGGCATCGCCTTCGTACGGGAGCGCCGTTTCGACCGCGTGAACCCGCAGTTCGAGCGCATCTTCGGCGTGCCGGCCGGTTCGCTGGCCGGGCAGCCCAC
>JAGRHX010000849.1:0-4131 GCA_020444775.1 Gammaproteobacteria bacterium | reverse complement strand
GACATCGGCGAACGCCGGCGTGCCGAGCAGGAACTCGCGGACGCCAAGCGGCTGGCCGAAGCCGCCAGCGAGGCCAAGAGCAGCTTCCTGGCCACGATGAGCCACGAGATCCGCACGCCGCTCAACGGCGTGCTCGGGATGGTCGAGCTGATGCTGGCCGGTGAGCTGAGTCCTCGCCAGGCGCAATACGCGCGCACCGCGCAGCGCTCCGGCGAATCGCTGCTGATGGTGATCAACGACATCCTGGATTTCTCCAAGATGGAGGCCGGTTTCCTCACCCTGAACGCGGCGAGCTTCAGCCTGAGCGATCTCGCTGAAGGCCTGGGCTGCATGTTCGCAGAGAGTGCCCGGCGCAAGGACCTGGAACTCATCATCGATCTGGATCCCACGCTGCCGGACGTGGTGCGTGGCGACAGTGCCCGTCTGCGTCAGGTGTTGACCAACCTGCTCGGTAACGCCATCAAGTTCACGGATGCGGGTGAGGTGGTGTTGCAGGTCTCATTGCTCGGGCGCGAGACGCGCAGCGCACGCTTGCGGTTCGCGGTTACCGATACCGGCGTCGGCATCCCTGGTGAGGCGCAGACACGGATCTTCGATGCCTTCGCCCAGGCTGATGATTCGACCACGCGTCGTCATGGCGGTACCGGGCTCGGACTCGCGATCAGTGCCGCACTCATCGACCTGATGGGGGGCTCTCTGTCGGTGGACAGCGAGCCCGGTGAAGGCGCTTGTTTCGAATTCACGTTGAACCTGCCGGTCGAGCGCAGCATGGCGGGGGCAGAGCCGTTCACGGCGGCGGCGCTGGCCAGCGCGCATGTGCTGGTCATCGATGACAACACGACCAACCGCACGGTGCTCTCGCATCAGATCCGTGCCTGGGGCGCGCGCTGTGAGGTGGCCGGTGGCGGTGTATCCGGGCTGCAGAAGCTGAGGTCCGCGTCCAGCGCCGGGGACCCGATGGATCTGGTCGTGCTGGACATGCACATGCCCGGCATGGACGGTTTCGAGGTGGCGCGGTCGATTCGTGCCGATACCGAGATGAGCGGGGTGCGTCTGGTGGTGCTCAGCTCGATTGCCGACCAGCTCGATGGTGAGCGCTGCGCGGCTCTGGACATCGCCTGCCATCTGACCAAGCCGGTGCAGGGCAGGGAGCTGGCGCGTGCGCTGGACGCGGCGCTGCGCAACGAGTCCGGGCACACCGAGAGCGTGGTGAGAAGCGAGCCGCTGGCGCTGCGTGGACGGGTGCTGGTTGCCGAGGACCACCCGGTGAACCAGGACAATGCCCGTGAGATGCTCGTCCTGCTGGGTCTGGAGGTCGAGGTGGTCGACGATGGGGTGAAGGCGGTGCAGGCGGCGACCCACGGCGGATTCGATCTGGTGCTGATGGACTGGCAGATGCCGCATATGGATGGTCTGGAAGCGACCCGTGAGATTCGCCGTTTCGAGGCCGAGCAGGGCCAGGGGGCGCATCTGCCGGTGATCGCGATCACGGCCAATGCGCTGCAGGGCGACGCCGAGGCCTGCAAGGACGCGGGCATGGATGACTACCTGAGTAAACCGTTTCGTTTCGAGGCGCTGCGTGAGATCCTCGCCCGATACCTCGATGAAATCGGGGTGCAATCGGTTGCCGCGCAAGCACCGCCGGTGTTCGGCGAAACCCTGCCCCCGGTTGCCGGTTCGGGTCCCGTGGCCTCGCTGGCCGACTTCGACGCCGAGGTGCTCGACCCGGAGATGGTCACGCAGATATTGAGCATGGATCAGCGCAGCGGGGGCCGCTTCTTCAAGCGCCTCTACAGCAGCTTCAGCGGCAACGCCAGTATGGACCTGGACGCGGTACGTACGGCGTTGGCGATCGCCGATCACGAGACCGCGCGTGCCCGTGCTCATGCCCTGAAAGGGGCGAGCGCCAATGTCGGCGCGTCGACACTCTCCGCCTTGTGCCTGCGAATCGAGCAGGCCGCGCGACAGGACGACACGCAGACGGCGAGCCAGGCGCTGGTCGAGGCCGAGCAGTTGTTGAGCCGGGTGTTGGACGCGCTCGCGAGCCTGAGGCAGGAGGCGGCCTGATGTCCGTGGCCGGGGCCGCCATGGGGGCCATGGGCAGTGCGCAATCGACCGTCGTCGTGGTCGACGACGACGAGACCGCGCGTGCCTGGGCCGATGCCCACCTGGGCACGAAGGGTTTCGAGGTGCTCGAGGCGAGCAGCGGCGAGCAGGCGCTGGCGTTGATCGCCGCACGTCGACCCGACCTGGTCCTGCTCGACGTCGAGATGCCGGGACTGGACGGCTATGCGACCTGCGAGCGGATCCGCGCAATGCCGGGGCTGGAGGCACTGCCGGTGGTGATGATCACCGGACTCGAGGACGAGCGCTCCATCGACCGGGCCTATGCGAGCGGCGCGACCGACTTCGTCACCAAGCCGATCAACTGGGCGCTGCTTGCGCACAGGCTCCCCTATCTGATCCGCGCGGGCATGACCACCACCGCGCTGGCCCGTAGTCGTGAGCTGCTCTCGGCGGCGCAGCATCTGGCCCTGCTCGGTAGCTGGGTGCTGGACGAAAAGCATGCGACGGTGACCTGGTCCGACGAGCTGTTCCGTCGTCTCGGCTACAGGGTCAACGAAGTTCGCGCCTCCATGGATGTGCTGCGGGCTCGGATTCCGGAAGATCAGATCTCGCTGTTCGAACGTGCCCTGGGACAGGTGCGTGAGACCGGCGAGGTCGTCGAGCTGACCCATGACGTGGTCTGGCCGGACGGTACCCTGCGCGCCGTGCGGCATCTGCTCGAGTCGGTCGGGCCGGCCGAGCGACGCGAGATCAGGGGCATCGCCCTTGACGTGACCGAGCAGCTCGCGGCCCAGCAGAAGATCCATCGACTCGCCTACGTGGACAGTCTCACCGGTCTGCCCAACCGCGCGCGCTTCCATGACGTCCTGGTCCGCGAGATGGAGAGGGCGAGGCGCAACCAGCGTGCGCTGGCGGTGTTGTTCCTGGATCTGGACAATTTCAAGCGTATCAATGACACCCTCGGGCATGCGGTCGGCGACCGCCTGCTCGAAGAGGTATCGACTCGGCTGAAACGCGCCGTGCGCTGCTACGACACGGTGTTTGGTCCGGTGCTGGACGGCTCCATGGTCGCACGCTTGGGTGGTGACGAGTTCACCCTGTTGCTGACCGATCTGGACAGTCCGGACGACGCCAGCGGCGTTGCGACGCGGATCCTTCGTTCGCTGTCGGAACCGGTGCGGATCGACGAGCACGACGTTTGCGTGACACCGAGCATTGGCATCGCCTTGTTCCCAGACCACGGCAAGGAATCAGGCACCTTGCTGCGGCACGCGGATACCGCGATGTACCATGCCAAGAGCGCGGGTAAGAACGTATTCCGCTTCTTCGATGCATCCATGGATGCATCCATTCAAAGACGGATGCAGATCGAGCAGGAGCTGCGTCAGGCCATCGCGCGTGGCGAGCTCAGTCTGCACTATCAGCCGCAGCTCGATCTGGCGAGCGCCAGCGTGTCCGGTGTCGAGGCGCTGTTACGTTGGGACAATGCCCTGCTCGGCCAGGTGCCACCACGCGAGTTCATCCTGGTTGCCGAGGAGAGCGGGCTCATCGAGTCGGTGGGCGCGTTCGTGCTCGAAACCGCCTGCGCGGACATGGTCCAGTGGTTGGCCGACGGGCTGGATGTTCCCAGGGTCGCGGTGAACATCTCGCCCGTGCAGTTCCTACGCCCCGACTTCGCACGCTGGGTGGGCTCCGTGCTGCAGAGCAGCGGCTTGGAGCCGTGTCGGCTGGACCTGGAGATCACCGAGGCGGTGGTGGTTCGTGACGTGCGACGGGTGACCGCGGTGCTGCAGGAGCTCAAGCAGCTGGGCGTGCAGATCAGCGTGGACGATTTTGGCACCGGCTACTCCAGCCTGGCCCAGCTCAAGAGCCTGCCCATCGATCGGCTCAAGATCGACCAGCGCTTCGTGCAGCAGATCACCTCCAGTCCCGAAGACGCAGCCATCACCTCGGCAGTGATCGCGATGGCAGAGAGCATGTCCCTGGACGTGGTCGCCGAGGGCGTCGAGACCGCCGAGGAGTGGCAGCTGCTGGCCGGCCTGGGCTGCGACATGGCGCAGGGCT
>JAGRHX010000848.1 GCA_020444775.1 Gammaproteobacteria bacterium | reverse complement strand
AGATCGACAGCGCCCAGCGGCGAGCCGCGGTAGCCCGAGACATAGCCCGCCGTGTTCAGACCGGCAGCGAGATCACGCTGGCGCTGCATCATCGGCAGACGCACCAGGGCCTGGGTGCCGGTCATGTAGGCCCTGCCCGTATCGAGTACGTACTTGTCGTCCAGGGTGATGGGCGATGTCTTCATGCGTCGATGCCTCCGCTCGTCCCAGCTGCTGTGGGCGCCTCCGCCGGCACCGGGCCGGTAGCGCGGTCGCGCTGGGTCCACCACCGGGCGAGTGCGGCCGCGGATGGGCCGGGACGCGGCTCATTCGCGGGCTGGAATTTGTCAGCGAACCCGAAGTCTACGAGACTGGTCGGTAATTCTCATCCATTGACTCCGCCATGGACTCCGCGCGGACGCCATACAGCGAGGCCTGGAACATGACTGGTAGGATTCACGGCATCGTGCCGCCCATGGTGACGCCGTTTCGTGATGACGGCTCCATCGACGAGGCGGCGCTGTGCGCCGAGACCCGCTATCTGATTGAATCCGCGGGGGTGCACGGCCTGGCGGTGTGTGGCAGCACCGGCGAAGGCCATACGCTGTCGACGGACGAGACCCGTCTGGTCACCGCCACGGTGATCGAAGCGGCGGCCGGGCGGGTGCCGGTGATCACCGGCATCATCGCCAACAGCACCGCGGCGGTGATAGAGCGCGGACGCGCGGTCGCCGACCTGGGCGTGGCCGCGCTGCAAGTGACGCCGGTGCATTATCTGTTCCGACCGGACGACGACGCCATGCTGCGCCATTTCGCGCAGATCGCCGAGCACAGCGCGCTGCCGGTGATGATCTACAACGTCGTGCCCTGGACCTATCTCTCACCACAGCTGCTGACGCGTATCATCGACTCGGTGGACGGCGTCATCGGCGTCAAGCAGAGCGCGGGTGACATGAAGCTGCTTGCCGACCTGCTGCTGATGGCAGGTGACCGCGCCTGCATCATGAGCGCCGTGGACGCGCTGCTCTATCCGTCCTTCGCGCTCGGCTCGGCGGGTTCGATAGCGGCCATCCTGACCGCCGCGCCGACGCTGTGCGTGCAGCTGTGGGACGCGGTGCAGCGTGGCGATCATGCCCAGGCACGAGCCCTGCACGAGAAACTCTTGCCGATCTGGAACGCGATCTTCGCCGACAACCTGCCGGCCAACACCCGCTATTGCATGCAGCTACAGGGTCGCGACGGCGGCGTGCCACGTCCGCCCATGCCCGTCACCTCGACTGCACAGCAGGCACCGATCCGATCCGCGCTGAGCAGCGCCGGACTGACATGAACGGCAGCGCGCGTCGGCTGGCGGTGGTGACCGGAGACCACCACCAGAGCGACCCGACCAAGCACGGCGCGGCCTACGGTCCGGAGGATCTCGCCTGTCATCAGGCCATGGTCGAGGCCATCGAGAGCCTGGGTCGATTCGACATCCGTGTGTTCAGCGACCATCGTCGGCTGTTCGAGCAGCTGCTTGAGTTCGCACCCGAACTGGTCGTGAACTTCTGCGACACCGGCATCAACAATCAACCCACGCGTGAGCTCAACCTGCCCGCCTGGCTGGAGCTGCACGATATGCCTTACACCGGGGCAACGCCGCGCGCCATGGTGCTGTGCTACGACAAGCAGGTGGTGCGGCTGCTGGCGCAGGCGCTCGACATCCCGGTGCCACGCGAGCAATTCATCAGTGCCGCGGATCGCAGCGGTTCGCTGCCGTCGCTGTATCCGGCGCTGATCAAGCCCAATACCGCTGATGGCAGCGTTGGCATCACCGCCGATGCCGTGGTTCACGATGAGCATCAGGCGCGTGCCTATCTGCAACAGTTGGCCCGGATACTGCCCGATCGCGACCTGCTCTGGCAGGAATACCTGCCCGGCCCGGAATATGGTCTGGGTCTGATCGGCAACCCGGAGCACGGACTACGCGTGCTGCCACCGCTGGAGGTGGATTTCTCGGCACTGCCACAGGCCTTGAGTCCGATCCTCTCGTTCGAGTCCAAGACCGATCCGAGCTCGCCGTATTGGACAGACATCCGTTTCCTTCGCGCGCGGATGAGCGATGAACGTCTGCAGCGACTCTCCGACCACGCGAGCCGTTTGTTCAAGCGGCTCGAGCTTCGCGATTATGCGCGCTTCGATTTCCGCTGCGCGGCCGATGGCGAGCCACGACTCATGGAGGTGAACCCGAATCCGGCCTGGGCCAATGACGGCAAGCTGGCCTTCATGGCCGGATTCGCTGGCATGAGCTATGCGCAGATGCTGGAGTCGATCATCGATGCCGCCATTGCACGGCTGACACCCGCCACATGATGCCTGGCCGCCGCGAGCGGCTCACAACAGCTTACGTGGAATCGACACCACGAAGCGCCGCTGCCGGAACGGGAGCTCACTCTCGAAGGCCTCGACGTCGCCGGTGAACTGAAAGACCTCGGCGGTCGCGCTGAGACGGGTCCGGCACTCGACCCTGATCGACCAGCCCTCACGCTGCAGTCGCGCGCTCTGCACCAGCTCGGTCTGCGCCGACAGCGGGTCGTCCTCGCGGATCCGGTAGCGCTTCAACTGCGTGTAGCCGATGTCCAGATCGATCTCCTCCAGCCGTGCCAGAGCGGCGCCACCGAACTCGCCGCCGTCGCCACTCAAGGTGTAGGTCATCTCGTTGCTGACGAGGTCAATCTCGATGGTCCGCGACGTCTGCAGATGACGCAGCGTCTTGTGGGTGCTGCCAGGCGCGCTGACCGGCGCCTCGAAGGCCTCCAGCCTATCGTCGGCGGCGCACGCTGGCCGCACCGGCAGGCTCAGCCAGGCCTGCCCGGTTCGCACGCTCAGACTCACGCTCTCCGGTGTCGGCCAGATCATCGGCCAGTAGCCCGTCGACAACGCCAATCTCAGACGGTGACCGGCCGGGACCCGCTGGCCCAGCACGTCCAACTTGAAATCGATGCGATACCATCGGCCCGGCTCCAGGGGCTCGGGTCGATGGTGACCGTCTCGATGACAGAGGTTGAGCATGCCGTAGGAGATACGTGCCGACGCGCCGCTGGGGGCCACCTCGCACAGACGGGCGACGAGGAAGCCGACCGGCGCGCTGCAGCGGATCTCCAGGCTGAGTTCGGGCTCGCCGAGCAGCTCCAGATCGTTCGCCAGCGGCTCGGTATCGAACAACAGCGAGCCGCCGTCGTCGGCGCGCTGGTCACGGGCAGACTCGCCATCGGCACCGAATCCACACCACTCGCCACCACGCACGCCCAGCGTGTGCGGTGAGCTGACCATGAGATCGTGTGCTTCGCCCGCATGCTCGCTCAGCTGCCCCGGTTCCAGATACAGCCGCAACGGGTCGATACGCGCGGACGGCCAGAGATTCTCGCCCACCCAGCGCCCGGGTCGCTGCGCGTACTGTGGCTGCGGCGGCACGCTGTCCTGCATCCAGGCACGCAGCATCGGGCCGTTCATGACGCCGTTGTCGATCCCCTTCAGCCAGTGATCCCACCAGCGCACCGCCTCCTGCAGATAGCCGATCTGTGGACCGGGCACCGAGTCGTGCGGGAACGCGTGTGACCAAGGACCGATGAGTCCCTTGCGTGGGACCTGCAGCCCCGCCAGCAAGCGCGGAATGGCGTTGGTGTAGCCATCGGCCCAACCGCCGATCGCATAGACCGGACACTTGATCGCGGCGTAGTCCTCGCAAACGGATCCATGTTGCCAGTACTCGTCACGCCATGGATGACGCATCCACACCGCTGGGAACGGCTGCAGCGCATCGATACGTTCTGACCACATCTCTCGCCAGCGCTCCCCCACGATCAAGGGGTCCGGGGGCAACGCGTTGTACAAGGTGAAGATGGACCCCCATTGCATGTTCTCGTTGAGCAGACAGCCACCCTTGTAGTGGGCATCGTCGGCGTAGCGATCGTCTGCCGCGCACAAGGTGATGATGGCGCCCAGCGGCTCGGGTGCCAGCGCCGCCACCTGTAGCGCGTTGAAGCCACCCCAGGAGATACCGGTCATGCCGACCCGCCCGTCGCACCAGGGCTGCGCCGCCAGCCAATGGATGATCTCGACTGCATCACGATGCTCGATGGCGGTGTATTCATCGTGCAGGACCCCCTCGGAATCACCGGTGCCACGCACGTCTACACGCGCGCTCACATAGCCGTGCAATGCATAGAAGCGATGCATGGGCTCGTCACGGGAACGCATGAAATCCCGCTTGCGATAGGGAATGAACTCGAGCAGGGCCGGCACCGGTCGTTCGAGTGCGTTGGCGGGCATCCAGATCCGCGCCGCCAGGCGCACACCATCGGACATCGGGATCCAGACATGCTCGAGCTCATCTATCGATGACAGATCGCTGTAGTCGGGCATGGCGCCGGTACCGCCGTCAGGATGCATTCGGATCGGCGGCTGGCGGATCGGCGGCGGGCGGATCGGCGGCGGGCGAATCCGTGTCGGATGCGACCGCGGTCCTGGAACGCTGGGGTCGCCGACGCAGTTGCTGGGTCGACCAGAAGCTCAGGGCCAGACGCTCACGCAACCGCCGGCCGGTCTCCAGATCCCAGCAATTGACGATGGCGAGTCTGAAGCCACCGGGCGGCATGGCGTGCCAGGCCGGCGGCCGGTCTTCATGAAAGGTGATCTGGACGCTGCTCACATCCGGCTCGGCGCGCAAGGCCTCGACCAGCTCGGGCTCTGGGTGTCGGTATTGGATGCCGTGGCCACCGAACAGCACCACGCTATAGCCGTCGCGACGGTCGGTATCGTCGAATCGCCAGTCGCCGTCACGATACAGACCGACAAGCGCCTCGACCCAGCGATCGCCGCCGTACAGGTCCGGCCACTGGTCCGAGAAGCGCAGATGCACCTCGATGATGCGACTGCCGATGGTCTCGAAATTGACCATTCCGGTGTAGCCGGCGAGATTTGCAGCCAGCCATTCGCCACAGTAGCGCTCTATGTCGGGTCGGGACTCGGCCAGCACCGTCCAGTAGTCGAACATGCCGCCCTCGAGCGGCGCACCAAAAGCATGCCGCCACCAACGGGCCTGGCCGTCGACCACCGCCACGTCCGTGGAGATATGCTCGCCCTGCAGCAACGGCATCCAGATATGTCCCGGACGCTGATTGGCCTTGTACTCCCGGGGGCTGCGAATGACACGCGAGCCTATGCCCATGCCACGCATGTTGAACACCGGCTTGGAGAATACCGGGAAGACCGGCGGCTCCAGGCCATGTGGTCCGCACTCGAAACCCTGACTCTCGGCTATGGTCAGCTTGTTGTAGACCCACCGGTAGCGGGGATACCACTTCCAGGCATCACCGTCCTCGGTCGGGATGAGCACGTCCTCGGGGCATTGCACGTGCTCGAAGTATTGCATTCGCCATGGATCGGCCTCACAAACGGGCATCGGACACCTCCGAATCGAAGTCTGGCGGCTCCAAGGCTGGCGGTTCGAAGGCTGATGCTCCGGCCATGGGCAGCACAGCCCAGGGGCTTGTGAAACGCTGATGAGTCGGTGGATACCTTACAAGGCCTGCAATCTGGGCAGCACCTCGCGGCTGAACAGGGTCAGGTTGGCGACCGTCTCCTCGTGACTGAGATGCCCGCCCTGCCCCATCATCAGTAGATGTCCCAGACCGCCGACATGCTCGCTGAAGGCGCGGATCTGCTCGAACACCGTGTCGGGCGTGCCGGCGAAGGCGATGCCGGCGTCGATGAACTGGTCGACCGTGGCGGTCTGCATGGTGACCGGCGTGCCGTCACGCAGCGGGATGGTCCGCACCGGCCGATGCTTGAGGACCTGCGCGGTGGCGACCGGTGAGGTGTAGCCCGGCGGGAACCAGAACTGCGAGGCAACCCGCGGCGTGGTCCGGCTGTAGTCCAGGATCTGGTTGACCCGCTCGCGCCCCTGCGCTTCGGTCTCGCCCACCCCGACCATGCCCAGATAGGCGAAGCGATCCCGACCCACGGCGTGTCCGGCGCGCTCGGCGGCCTGCCTGTAGCTCGCATAGATGCGCGGCGTATTGGCATAGCCACTGTTCAGAGAGGCCAGCACGTAGCCCTTCTCGCCGACCAGCGCCGCCGACTCCGGGCTGGCCACGGTCATCCACACGGGCGGGTGCGGGCTCTGATAGGGCCGCGGCCACACATTGACCTGACGGTAGTGAAAGTGCCGCCCCTCCCAGTTGAAAGGGCCGTCATGGGTGGTGAGCGCCTTGAGGATCAGATCGTGCGCCTCCCAGAAGCGCTCGTTGAGGGTTGCTGGGTTGCTGTTGGCCGGAGAGATCTCGAACGGCGAACCCTTGACGAAGCCCATCTCGACACGACCGCGTGAGATCACGTCGAGCATCGCGTACTCCTCGGCGATCCGTACCGCGTCGCGACGATTGGCAATCGGCATGCCCAGACACAGCAGCCGCGCGCGGCGGGTCTCCCGGGCGAGAATCGCCATCGGGATCGTGCACACCGCGGTGGTGCAGGTCGCCGTGGTGTGATGCTCGTTGATCATGATGTTCAGACCGAGCTCGTCGCACAGCGCCCACTCGTCCAGGTAGCGATGATAGAGATCGGCGCCCAGCTCGGGGTCATAGACAGCGCTCGGAATCACATTCCGCAACGAGTCGCCGAGCGTGTCCCACCCTGGATGGTAGGCCATCTCGCTGAAGTGCCAGACCTGCATGCTTACCCCCTGCGTCAATCTCGTGACATGCCGTCGCTCGGCTCGCCTTCTCGTCACGTCGTCGGTCGGTTCCGGGACCACGTCGGATGTGCGGCGCGGCACCCGATGTCGGATTACGTCAACGCCTGCCCGGCGCGGGCAAATCGCTCGCGAAGGCACGCAACGCGGCCATGCTCTGCTCGGGCCTCTCGACCAGTGGATGATGTCCGGCGCTGTCGATGACACCAAGCCGTGCATCTGGCAGCGCGGCGCACAGGGCATGACCGACGTCCAGCGCCACATAGCCGTCCTGACGGCCCCACATCAGCAACACCGGACAGCGGATCCGGTGCAGCCAGCGATTCAGACCGGGGTTGTGCAGATAGGGCTGCCAGGCGTACCAGGCCAGATACTGGCGCTCGAGCGCGATGAGCAACATCTGCGCATCGTCCAGCTCGGCGAAGCGCGGCGCGTACGCGTCGGGATCCGCGTACAGACGACGGCTGACCTCCTGCTCCTCCAGCGCGCTGAGATCGGCAAAGGCGCGTGTATCGCGCTCGCCCGGTTTCACGCCCAGGGGCGAGAGCAACGCAAGCCCCGCGACGCGATCGAGGTTGCGCACCGCCATCTCCAACGCTACCCATCCACCCAACGAGGACCCGACCACGAGCACGTCGCGCAGATCCAGGCTCGTCAACAGGTCCAGGTACAGATAGGCCAGGTCGTCGACGCTGCGAAAATCGTCCGGCGGCTTACGACCGTCGAAACCCGGATGACGCGGACAGATCACGGGGCCCAGGGTGCTGAGGGAATCGATGACGGCCGTCTGCTGCAGGAAGTGATGCTCCGGGTGCAGATACAGGATGGT
>JAGRHX010000847.1 GCA_020444775.1 Gammaproteobacteria bacterium | reverse complement strand
GTTGGCCTCGACCAGGTCGAGGTCGGCGACCTGCCAGCCGGCCTTCTCCAGGCACTTGCGCGTGGCCGGGATGGGCCCGGTGCCCATGATGGCCGGGTCGACCCCGGCGCTGGCCCCGGCGCGGATGGTGGCGAGCGGCGCGAGGCCGAGTTCGGCGGCCTTGGCGGCCGACATGACGACGACCGCGGCGGCACCGTCGTTGATGCCCGAGGCGTTGCCGGCGGTCACCGAGCCGTCTTTGCTGAACGCCGGGCGCAGGTTCGCCAGGGTCGGCACGGTAGTGCCATGGCGGGGGTGCTCGTCGCGATCGACGACGGTCTCGCCTTTACGGGTCTTGACGCTGACCGCTGTGATCTCCTCGTCGAAGCGTCCGGCCTTTTGTGCCGCCTCGGCCTTCTGCTGGGAGGCGGCCGCGAACTCGTCCTGCTGCTCTCGGCTTATCTGCCACTCGCGGGCCACGTTCTCCGCGGTCACGCCCATGTGATAGTCGTGAAACGCATCGAGCAGCCCGTCCTCGAGCATCGTGTCTATCATCTGACTGTTGCCCATCTTGGTGCCATTGCGCAGATGCATGGCATGCGGCGATGCGCTCATGTTCTCCTGGCCGCCGGCGACCACCACCTGAGCATCACCGAGTCTGATCGCCTGATAGCCGAGGGCCACCGCGCGCAGCCCCGAGCCGCAAACCTGATTGATGTTGTAGGCGGTACGTTCGCTGGGCACGCCGGCGGCCATTGCCGCCTGACGCGCCGGATTCTGGCCAAGGCCGGCGGTCAGCACCTGACCCAGGATCACCTCGCAGACTTCGGAGGCATCGGTTGCGGCGCGCTGCAGGGCCGCGCGAATCGCGATCTCTCCCAGGGTGACCGCCGGGGTGGAGGCGAGTCCTCCGCTGAAGGTGCCAATCGGCGTTCTCGCCGCCGAGGCGATTACGACTTCGGTCATCTTGAATCCCTCACTGAGCTGCTGTGGGTGTAAGAGGGGCGAAGCGTCCGGCGTAGTTGGAGAGGCCCGGTGCGTGCTCTTATGCGCTGGCGCCGGTTGCCGCTGATGTCGCTCCGCGCTGCACGCGCTTCTGGCCATCCTACGCAATCCAGCCACTCACGCTCGGGTGGATCTCGCCAACATCCCTGTGCAGGGCCACCAGGTCAACAGGTTCTGGAACGGAATGCCGGTAACACCGGCATGCTGGCACGCGCGCAGGAACGTGCGGTCGCCCGATCTACGCCAGCATTATGTTGCGGTGCGGCAAAGGTGCGCAAGGGGCAGCCGCGCAGCGTCCATCAGTGACGTGCTGACGAGTACGACTGCGGCGGCTCGGTCGCCATGCCAGGTGGCCCGATGGTCAGGGATCGATCTCGTCGAGCGCGACCAGCAGCTGATCGACGTTCGTATAGCGCTGATCACGATCCTTGGCCAACAGTCGGTCCAGCAGCGGTTCGAAGGCGGCCGCCGATTCGGGCAGAGGCGGGACCGGCGACTCGATATGCGCATTGAGGACGTTGGTCAGTCGCCGGTCGTAGAACGGGCGCTCGCCGGTGAGCATCTCGAAGA
>JAGRHX010000846.1 GCA_020444775.1 Gammaproteobacteria bacterium | reverse complement strand
GCTGTCGCTCGGGCTGATCGGGCTGCTCTACTGGCAGTCGCTCGCTTCGATCGGGCTGCACTGGTGGAACACCAGCGATTACGAGCATGGACTGATCATCTTCCCGGCGTGTCTTTACCTGGCCTGGACCAAGCGTGACCGCCTCGCCGCGCTGCGGCCACGCAGCTCGCTATTGGGTGTGCTGTTCCTGGCGGGGGCCAGTCTGTTCTGGTGGTTGTCGGAGATCGCCGGCGTGCAGGTCGGCCAGCAGCTGGCGGTGGTGGCGCTCGTGTTCGGCGCGGTGTTCGCGCTCACCGGCTGGCCGATCGCCCGGCTGCTCGCGTTTCCAATTGCCTACATCCTGTGCGTGATACCGGTCTGGAATCTGTTGATCCCGATATTGCAGGCCAACACCGCACGCATGTCGACCTGGATGCTGCATCTGATCGGCGTGCCGGTGTACCTGGACGGCTTTCATATGTCGATCCCGAACGGCAGCTTCGTGGTCGCCGACATCTGCGCCGGCATGCGCTTTCTGCTGGCCAGCCTGGCGATCGGCGCTCTTTTTTCACACCAGAACTACCAGAGTGTCTGGCGGGGCGCTGCCTTCCTGCTGTTCGCGGTCGCGGTCGCGGTGGTCTTCAACTGGATGCGGGTGGCGGCGATCGTCACCGCCGGCTACTACCTCGGCATGGAGCACTGGACGGTCGAAGAGCATCTGTACGTAGGGTGGTTCATGTTCGCGCTGGCGCTGATTCCGATGTTCGCCGTGGGTGAGCTGATCGGCCGCGGTGACCGGTCTCGTCGGCCGGCGGCCGAGACCGGTAGTGAGGAACCATCGGCGCCCGGGCCGTCGACGCCGAGCCGGCGTGCGGTCGCGGCGTCGCGCTCGGTCTCATTGATGATGTCCGGACTGATACCCGTGCTGGTGTTGGTCGCAGCTGGCCCGATGTGGGCGCTCTGGGAAGCGCGGCAGGGCAGCGACGATCGCGTTGTCGAGCTCGCGCCGCTCGATCCGATCAATGGCTGGCGGCTCGTGCCGGGTGGTGCCGAGATCGGTGCCTCCTGGTCTCCCGAGGTATCGGGCGCGCACGCTACCCGGCTCAGCACCTATATCCAGGATGGCTTCGAGATCGGTGTCTATCGAGCCTATTTCAAGCGCCAGCGACAAGGTGCCGAGGTGGTAAGCGACGGGCACGTCTTCTTCGACACCGAGCGCTGGGACAAGCCGAAGGCGATTCGTGCCGTGGCGCCCGGCGTGCCCGGCATCCCCACCGTGACCGAGACCAGCCTGGCCGCACCGAACGGGCGCAATCGGGTGCTGTGGCGCATCGATCAGGTCGGTGGAAAGGTGGTCGGTGACCCGTACATGGCCAAACTCTACGAGGTACTGGGTCGGGTCAGGGGGCGTACCCAGGCTCAAGTGGTGGTGCTTGCCTGCGACTACACGGGCGAGCTCAGCGAAGCGCGCCGACATATGACCGATTTCCTGGTCCGAGCCTGGCCACAGCTCGGCGTTCCCCGCCCCACGAGCTGAAGCCACAGAGGCGCCGAGTTCGTGTCAAAGGTCAAGGGCCGCCGGTTTTTGACGATGTTTACTCGACTGGAACACTGGAACCACAATCGTTGTGGGTAGAATCGGAAGGCTGCAGGCGTGGCGGGAACGCTCGCTCGTCAAGCCGATCGTGGCAACCCGGCGGCTGTCGTCGGGGGATTGCATGATGTTATGCTTCATAATTGATAACAAACGTCCAGTTCGCTCGGTAACTTGCTGATATATCTCTGGTTCAATCTCGAGGTGACAGAAGGTCTCGAGATTGCGCACGACCTGCTCGCCGGACTCGTCGAAAAAACCTCGAAGGGGCTCGCGGAACCCTTGCCGGGCCCTCGGCATGGAGCGGCCGGTTCTTCGAGTCCGGCTTGAGATATATCACTGCGGATCGAACCGGATCGGGACAAAGTGGGTTTTGGGGACCAGGTAAATGAGCACGAAGATGATTCGCGGGCTTGCGCGCTCGCTGGTGGGCTGGGGACTGTTCGCGGCGCTGA
>JAGRHX010000845.1 GCA_020444775.1 Gammaproteobacteria bacterium | reverse complement strand
GCCTTGGCGAAGTCGGTCTTGATCAGACCCGGGGCGATGGCATTGACACGGATGTTGTGCGGCCCGTACTCGACTGCCAGGTTACGGGCAATCTGATGCTCCGCGACCTTGGATATGGCATACACGCACAGATCCACCGAGCCCTTGAGACCGGCGATGCTGGCGATGATGATGATTGAACCTTCCTTGCGCTCGACCATGTGCGGCAGTGCCATATGGCAAAGCCAGAAGGTCGAGCGGACATTGGTCTCCATGATCTTGTCGAACGCCGAGTCGGGGATGCCGGACGACGGACCGTGATAGGGGTTGGAGGCGGCGTTCGGCACCAGCGTGGTCAGCTTGCCCCACTTGTCCAGGGTCTTGTCGACCAGCGCCTGGAGCTGGTCCTTGTGGCCGACGTGGCAGGGTACGGCAATTGCCTCGCCACCATTTCGAGCATAGCGCTTGTTGATGTCGGCGGTAACTGCCTCACAAGCATCTTGTTTGCGGCTCGATACCACGACCTTCGCGCCGGCTTCGCACAGCCTGCTGGCGATGGCCTGGCCGATGCCTTTGGTAGAGCCGGTGACGATCGCGACCTTGTCGCTCAAATCGAAGAATCCCATCAGTTGGCCTCTATTTCGGTTGGATCACGTTTGGATCAGCGTTCGGGTGTCTCGCTAGGTGCAGTCTGTCGCAGGCTGTCGCGTTCGACGATGTCTCGATACCAGGCCGTCAGTCGCGGCCGGTTCGGGCGAAAATCATCGAGCCATTCCCGCCAGTCCTGGTAGCCACAGGCCACGGCAACGGTGATCTGGGCCAGGTCCAGATCACCCTCGAGCTCATCGACCCGCTGCTCGAGCACGTCGAAGCAGCGTTGCAGCCGGTCCGACTGCTTGACCAGGAAGTCTTGTGAACGACTTTGCGCCGGGCGCAGGAGCTCGGCCCGCATGGCGATCTGCGCCTCGAGAATGCCGTCCGCGATGCCATACAGTGACCACATCGACCATTGCCGATTGCCGCTCGGGATCACTGAACGCCCGTTCGCTCTCGCGTTCAGGTACACGCAGATTGTGGTCGATTCCACCAGCGGCACGCCTTCATCGGTGATCAGCGTGGGGATGCGCGCGACCGGATTGGCCTCGGCCAGCCCCGGCGTGAAGTCGACGGTGCTGTAGCCCCAGTCGAGCGGCCAGGTGGTCGGTCGCACCTGGATACCCTCCCACAGACCGAGCTCGCGCGCGGTGACGCAGACCTTGCGGGTGAACGGCGATGCGGGGGTCCAGAACAGTTGCATCGATGCGGTCTCCTGGCTCGTGTCGAGACGAACGTGTTGCCTGATGGCGCGTGGCCGGGCCGTCCCACCGCCGCTGGTGGGACACGCAGGCCGAGCCGTTTATTCTGACACAGGCGCCCGCGTGCCGGACCGTCGGGCGCTGCGCGATGCTGCCGGGACGCCGTGAGCACGTGTTAGCATTCGCGGCTCCTGTTCGCCTCGAGTGTCGGTCGATGACGAAATCCCGAGTTCTGCTGGATGTTCCCTTCCCGGCGTTTCTGAGCGCCTTGTTCGAGCCGCACGTGGCGTTGCTGCCCTGGACCGAGCTGAGCGAGAGCCAGGGCGAGCTGCACGATATCGATGCAATCCTCAGCTTTGCGCACACGCCGATCGGTGAACCGGAGCTGACCCGCCTGCCACGCGTCAAGGTGGTCAGCAACTACGGCGTGGGTGTGGACCACATCGATGTCGCGGCGGCGGCGCGGCACGCGGTGCCGGTCGGTAACACGCCGGGAGCGGTCGATGGGGCCACCGCCGATCAGGCCATGGCGCTGATGCTCGCGGTGGCGCGCAATACGGTGCGTGGCGATGCGTTCGCACGCGGTCCGGATTTTCATGCTTTCGATCCGGCCTTCATGCTCGGCACGGACGTGTTCGGCGCGACGCTGGGAATCGTCGGTATGGGTCGCATCGGCATCGAAGTGGCGCGGCGCGCCCGCGGCTTCGGCATGCAGATCCTGTATTACAACAGGCGTCGGGACGAAACGGCGGAGCAGGAGCTGGGGGCGCGCTATAAGGACCTGGACGCTCTGCTGGCGGAATCGGATTTCGTGTCCTTGAACATGCCGCTCACCGAGCAGACCACCGGCATGATCGACGCCGCCGCGCTCGCGCGTATGAAGCCTACCGCCTTTCTGATCAATACCGCGCGTGGTGGCGTGGTCGATACCGATGCGCTGTACGCGGCACTGCGTGATGGGCGTATCGCCGGTGCCGGGCTGGACGTCACGGAGCCCGAACCCCTACCACGCAATCACCCGCTGCTTGGCTTGCAGAATCTGGTGATCACGCCGCATCTGGGCACCTCGACGCTCGGCACCCGCAAGCGCATGGGGCAGATGGCGCTGGACAACCTGCTTGCGGGCCTGGCCGGCAGACCGCTGCCCTACGTGGTCACGGCCTGAGCAGGGGCATTCAGCGGTTGCTGATCACCACCTTCAGGTTCTGCTTGTCGATCATGCTGCGCAGGGCCTGCTCGACCTCGGATATCGGTCGTGTCGCGCCGAGTAGATGGTCCGCGGGAAAATCGTCCTGATCGAGGTAATCGAGCGCACGTGCGAAGGTGCTGGGCCGGTGGTGATAGACGCCCTTCACGGTGATCTCACTGTAGTGGATCCGGTGCGTATCCAGGGCGACGCTGGTGCCCGGGGCGCAACCGCCGAACAGATTGACCATGCCACCTATCTTGACCGCGTCGAGCACGACCTGCCACCCGAGCGGGGTGCCCGTGCAGTCGATTGCCACGTCCGCGCCGTCGGGGAACAGCGCGCGGATCTCGCCTTCCTGGCCACCCTCACGACACGCCTGCAGCAGATGGGTCGCCCCCATACGGCGCCCGACCTGCAGACGTGACGGATTGGGATCCGCGAGCAGCACTCGATGACCCTCGCGCGCCAGCGTCGCGACGAACAACAGCCCGATCGGTCCGCCGCCCAGCACCAGCACGTCGGCGCGCTGGCTCAGGAACGGCGCGCAGGCCTCCATGCCGTGCACCACGCAGGCCAGCGGCTCGGTGAGCGCCGCGCGCTGGAAGCTCATGTCCGGTGGCAGCGGATACAGGCTTCGCGCTACGAAGCGTTCCGGCACGATGATGTATTCGGCGAATGCGCCGTTCAGATAATGCAGATCGCTGCACAGGTTCTCGCGTCCCCTTCGACAGGCCGCGCAGTCGCCGCAGGGCGCCGAATTCGAGACCACCACCCGATCGCCTGGGGTGAAGCGGGTCACCGACGCGCCGCATTCGGCGATGGTGCCCGCCATCTCGTGCCCGAATGCGGTGGGCGCGACCAGCATTCGCGGATGTCCGCCGCGTCTGAAGACCTTGACGTCGGTGCCACAGGTGGTGGCCGCGCCAATCCGCAACAGCACCTCGCCGGTGTCCGGCACCGGCCGCGGCACGCGACGGACCTCGATATGCTCCGGACCGAGCAGCATCGCGACCTGCATACTGGCGTCAGCGTTCACGGGTACCTCTGTACGGAAGACAATCTTGGATTCGGCCAGCGCCGGCAGTGGCCGGGGCGTGGATCAGGCGTCGCTGGTGAACACGACCTTCAGCGCACGGTGCTCACGGCTCAGACGGACGCCGTCCTGGAACGCCGCCAGATCGAGCTCGTGGGTTACCAGCGGTCGCGGGTCGAGCCGCCCGTCCTCCATCAACGTCAGGATCCGCTGCTGCTCTGCGGGCGTGCCGGAATAGCTGCCGATGATGCGGCGTTCGTTCTTGAACAACAGGTTGATGTCGAAGTCGGCGAGCTGACCGTCGGGTGCGTGGGCGAACAGGATCACACTGCCGCCCTCGCGACTGAGCGCCAGCGCGCTCCGCAGCAGGGCGGCACCGCCGACCGTATCGAAGACGGCATCCGCACCCAGTCCTTCACTGAGGTCCGTGATGCACGCCAACGCCTGGTCGGGGCCGGCGCTGGCGTCAGCGCCCAGCGCCAGGGCGAGCCGGCGCCGTTCGTGCAAGGGGTCCACCATCAGCACCTCGAGCGCGGGATGCACGGCCTTCAGCACCAGCAGATGTAGCAAGCCCATGCTGCCACAACCCTGCACCACCGCCGTGCCGCGCGGATACAGGCCGGCCCGATCGATGCCACGCAGCACGCATGCCGCGGGCTCCATCCACACCGCGCAGAGGTCGGCCAGCCCTGGGCTCAGCCGGCGTGCCGCGTGATCGACCGCGCGCGCGTGGACCAGCACGTAGTCGGCAAAACCACCAGGCTCGAGCAGATTCTGCCGGAAGGTTTCACACAGCGTCTCGCTGCCGCGCACACACTTCGGACAGTGGCCGCAGGGTACGTGATGCGGCACCGCGACCCGGTCGCCGTGCTCGAAGCCGGTGACGCCGGCGCCCAGGGCGACGACCTCACCGACCAGCTCGTGACCGAGCACCTGGCCGGTGCTGACGGTACCGGTCTGCAGCTTGAACAGATCGGTACCGCACAGCCCCACCGCACGCAGCCGCAGCAGCATCTGTCCCGCGGCCGGCGCGACCAGCTCGCGCTCTTCGATGCCGGTAACCGCACCGCCCTGACAGGCAACGACCCGAAAACGCTTGGGAAGAGTCACGTTCAATGTCTCGGGTTGCCGTCGTAAGGGATCAAGGAGGGGCGCGCCCCGATTCCTCGATACGCCCGATTCTTCGCTACGTGCGACTCGATACGCTCGGGGCAGGAGCCTGGGGGCATCCGCGGCGGTGATTACGAAGCGCCGTCAGTCGGCGGCCTCGACGCTGTCCGCCGGTGGATCGACGATATGGGTGGCGAAGTTGGCCGGAGCCACGATCTCGAGCACCTCGAAGTCCTCGGAGCACTCGATCTCACGATGCTTGATGCGTGGCGTCTGCAGGATGCAATCACCCTTCTTGATGATGTGCACGCCCTGGCCCTCGTACTCGAACTTCGCCCAGCCGTTCAACACCTGCACGAACTGGAAGGTGCAGTCGTGGATGTGCCACTGCTGGACCTTGTCCTCCTGCTTCTTGCCGTTGGCACGCACGATATGCGCGACATAGTCACCTTTGGTGGCGTCCTTGATCCCCAGATCCCTGTACTCGAAGATCTCCCGCAGGCCTTCGGTCCACTTCGCCTTGTCGGCCTCGTTGTGGACGAAATCCCAGCTGCTCTTTCCGCTCTCGGCCATGGTCATTGCCTCCATGGGCGTGTGCCTGTCGTTGCCGGCCACGCCGCTTGTTTGATGGAACACCGGCTCGGTTGCCTCCGTTTGGAGGTAACGTCCGGCCGCGACGTCAAAAGTACCTCATGCGCGCGGCCGGTGCACCAATGCCCCAGGGCGCTCCGGCGTCACTGGCGTGTCGTCAGGATTGTGGACCAGGGACTCCGCCGAGCAGCGCGGTCAATCGATCCAGCATCGGCTCCAGCGATTCCGGCCAGCAGGCTGCCATCACGTAGCGATCCGGTCGCACCAGCATGATCTGGTCGCGATGCGCGCGGATGGCGCGCATCGTCGCCGGGTCCTCGGCGTGCCGAAGGGCCACAGGCTCGGAATCGGTCCGCGTCATGCGTCCGGCCTCGCGCCCGCACACTACACAACAACGCGTCATGGGCAAGGCGCTGAGTAACGGGTGTCGGCAGGCGGTCAGCCGCGCGACGCCGTCAGGGTCTTGCGCGATCAGCGCGAAGCCGGCTCCGAGCGTGTCGTCCAGCCGTGCCCGACCCGATTGCGGGTCCCGCAGGTCCCGCACCCAGGGTTGGGGCAGCATCTCACCAACCAAGGAGCCGGTGAACTCGGGCGCGTCCAGATCGATGAACAGCCCGCGCTCGTAGCGCGGGCGCGGTTTGAAACGCATCTGGAACAGGTAATCCCGGGCCTTGGGAAATCGTTCCAGTGCAGTCATCAACGAGTCCTTCAGCGCCCGCTGCACCGTGGTGGTGGGCATCACGAACTCGCCCATGGCCACTGCCAGCTGGATCATGGCCCAGATCGGCTCGCGCCGCTCCTGCTCGTAGCTGTCGAGGATGGCCGGATCGGCGAGCCCGCGGCAGACCAGGGCGATCTTCCAACCCAGGTTGTGCGCATCGCGCAGACCCGCGTTCATACCTTGGCCCGCGAACGGTGGGGTCAGATGGGCGGCGTCGCCGAGCAGGAAGACCCGACCGTCAGCCAGTCGCTCGGCGATCCGTGCATGAAAGGTATAGACGGTGGCGCGCACGATGCTGGCCGGATCCCAGGCCCTGAATGGCTGCAGACGCCGGGCCAGCGAGGCCGCTTGCAGGGCGTCGGCCGCGAGCTCGTCCTCGAGCAGCATGAACTCGTAGCGCCGGCCGCCGCCCGGTGAGGCAATGCTGACCGCGGGGCCGTCGGGATCGCAGAAGGACCCGCCCTGCTGATCGACGGCCGGATCGTCGAGGGCATCGAGGACG
>JAGRHX010000844.1 GCA_020444775.1 Gammaproteobacteria bacterium | reverse complement strand
CATGCCGAACGCGGCGATCTTCGGTGCCGTACCAATGAACAGCGTGACCGGCGTGGTCGCCCCCTGGTAGACGTCCGGCACCCACATGTGAAACGGCGCAGCACCAAGCTTGAACGCAATGCCCACCAGCATGAGAACGATGCCGAGCGTCAGCACGGTATGACTGGTCATACCCTCTGTGGCGACAAAGGCATGGATGTCGGCGAGGCTCAGCGAACCACAGATGCCATAGACCAGGGACATGCCGTATAGCAGCATGCCGGAGGCCAACGCGCCGAGCACGAAATACTTCATGGCGGCCTCGGTCGCGGTCACGTTGTCACGATCCATGGCGACCATGGCATAGAGGCTCAGCGACAGTAGCTCGAGGCCCAGATACACCGTCAGCAGGCTGGCGGCGGACACCAGCACCATCATGCCCAGCAACGCGAACAGGCCGATGATGATGTATTCGCCCCGGTAGATGCCGCGCTGCTTGAGATCGGTCTTCATGTAGAAGAAGGCGTAGTACCCCACCAGCAGCATGAAGACCTTCAGCAGACTGGCCATCGGGTCCTTGATGTAGGTCCCCGAGAACGCCAGTTGCGTGCTGTCGGGCGCCATGCCGATGGCCAACACGGCAGTGATGATGATGGAGGCCTGACCGAGCTTGTAGGTCAGATCCTCGAAGCGGCCGCCCAGATAGACCTCGACGACCAGCACCACGCAGGCCAGGATCAGTAGCGCGATTTCCGGAGCAGCGGCGGCAAATTCCACCGCGGAGATGGCAGTTTCGCTCACGAGGTTCTCCTACGGCAGCTTCGAGACGACCACATGGTCGACCAGATGGGCAACGGTCGGCTGCATCACGTCCAGCAACGGCGCTGGCCAGATACCGAACAGCAGGACCACGAAAGCGAGCATCCCGAGCACCACGTACTCGCGCAGGTCCAGGTCCTCCAGTGCGGCCACGTTGTCATTGGCGACCTCGCCGAAAATGACCCGCTTGTACATCCACAACGAGTAGGCAGCGCCGAGAATCAGGGTCAGACCGGCAAGCGCCGCGATCCAGAAATCAGCTTTGAAACTGCTGAGAATGACCAGGAACTCACCGACGAAACCAGAGGTTCCTGGTAGCCCGGCGTTGGCCATTGCGAACAGCATCATGAACGCTGCGAAGACCGGCATCTTATTCACCACGCCGCCGTAGTCGGCGATGTTCCGGCTATGCAGACGGTCGTAGAGCACACCGACACACAAGAACATCGCGCCCGAGATGAAGCCATGCGAGACCATCTGCATGATGCCGCCCGAGATGCCCATGATGGCGCCATCGCGGTCACCATTGACCATGATCTGGAAGACGATGAAGAAGCCCAGCGTGACGAATCCCATGTGGGAGATCGACGAGTAGGCGATCAGCTTCTTCATGTCCGGTTGCACCAGCGCGACGAAGCCGATGTACACGATGGCAATCAACGACAGAACGATCATCAGACTGCTCAGCGACAGGCTGGCGTCCGGGGCAATCGGCAGACTGAAACGCAGGAATCCATAACCTCCCAGCTTCAGCATGACCGCGGCGAGCACCACCGACCCGCCAGTTGGCGCTTCGACGTGTGCATCGGGCAACCAGGTGTGCACGG
>JAGRHX010000843.1 GCA_020444775.1 Gammaproteobacteria bacterium | reverse complement strand
AACATGGACCAGAGAACATGGACCAGAGAACATGGGCCATCGGTCCTCGCGCGGCCGGCACACCTAGTGGCGTTAACGACCGGGTCACGCGGAACTGTGCAGGGATACTGTGCAGGGATCCCGCTGGCGACAAGCGGCGAGCTCAGTCAGCTTCGGCCAGACGGATGACCGCGTCCAGTGCCGACACGCCCTGACCTGCCTCTCGCACCAACAGCGGATTGATCTCCGCCTCCACCACCTTCGGCGCATCGACCAAGGCCAGATGACTGACCGCGACCACGGCATCCACCAGGGCCGGCTCGTCCGCGCGTGGCAGACCGCGAAAGCCGCGCAACAGCGCGAACGCCTTGACCTCCAGCAGCATTTCGTGGGCCTGACGTCGATCCACGGGCGCGAGACGGATGGCAATGTCCCGGTATAGCTCGGCGGTCCGTCCGCCGGCACCGACGGTCACCACCGGACCGACCTCGGGATCCAGCCGATAGCCGACGATCGCCTCGCACACGCCATCGGTCATCTGCTGGACCAGATAGCGATCGATCGCGAGGTCTGGATGCACGTCACGATCCGAGCGCGCGATGCGGATGAACGCATCGCCCAGCTCGACGTGCGAACGAACCCCCAGCACCACCCCACCAACCTCGGTCTTGTGGGTCACCCGATTCGACAGCAACTTGACCGCGACCGGAAACTCGAAGGCCAGGGTTCTATCGGAGTCGTCGATCACCGCGCTTGCCGGACGCGGCACGCCGAGTGCCTCGAACACCTGTCCGGCCTGCACCTCGTCGAGCAACGGCCCGGTGTGACGCGCCGCCGAGCGAAGCAGCGCGCGGGCATCATCCAGACCGCCCGGTGTCTCGCTCACCGTCGGTCGTGGTGGCGCCCAGGCCAGACAGGCACGCACCGCGTCTGCACAGCCCTCGGGCGTACGAAACGCGGCGATGCCCTGCTCGGTGAGCAGCGCCAGGGAACGCGGCGCGTCCGGCAGGATGAACACCGCCAACGGCTTGCGCGTGCGATCGACGGCGGCGATGGGCTCGACCGTCAGCTCGGGATGGAACTGGCCGGAGGATCCGACCACCACGACCACCAGGTCGCTGTCCGGGTCGTCCAGCAGTCCTTGGAGCACCGGCTCGAAGACCTCGCGTCGGGTGCCGGCCATGGTCAGATCCACGATCGGCTTGCCGGCCACGTCTACACCGTGCGTGGCCACCAGCTCGGCCACCTCGCCCGGCGCAGGCACCAGCTCCACCCCGGCCTGACCGAGCCGGTCCACCACCGTCGCGGCGCCACCACCGGTGGTGGTCATCACCGTCACCCGCCGACCGCGTCCGCTGCGCGGCGTGCCGAGCAGCGACTGCATCAGCGCCGGCGCCTCGAACAGCGTCTCGAGCATGTCGACACGCAACATGCCGTGGGCACGGAAGAAGGTGTCAGCGGTCTCCTCGCCGACCAGCATCGCGCCAGAGTGGGTGGCCGCCAGCGACCGGCCGACCTCGGATCGGCCCAGCTTGTAGACGACGATGGGCTTACCCGCTGCATGCGCGCGTCGCGCCGCCTCGGCCAGCCGATCGGCGTCACGCAGCGCTTCCAGGAACAGCATGATGCTCTGCGTGTGCTCGTCGTCGACGAGCAGATCGACCAGCTCACCGACGCCGATATCGGCCTCGTTGCCGACCGACAGCAGCTTGGCGAAGCCGATGCCGCGCGCGCTGCCGCGTGACAGCATGGTGCCGAGCAGGCTGCCACTTTGCGATACCAGGCTCACGTGTCCGGCCTTGATCTCGGGGATCTCGAGCACCGCGTTGACCGTCAGCGGCATGCCGGCGTTCAGGTTCATCACGCCCATGCTGTTCGGCCCGAGCACCCGCAGGCCCAGCGCGTGTGCCTGCTCGCGCAACGCCTCCTGACGTGCCCGGCCTTGCACGCCGCTGTCGGCGAAGCCGTCCGTGAAGATGCTGACCACCGGCACACCAGCCGCCGCGCAGTCGTCCAGGGCCGCCGGCACTGCCGCGGTGGGCACCATGATCAGGGCATGGTCGATCGGTCCCGGCGCCGCGGCGACGCTGGGGTAGGCCGGCACACCCTGCACCTGCTCGCG
Source organism: Gammaproteobacteria bacterium (assembly GCA_020444775.1). The sequence goes on along the minus strand of JAGRHX010000843.1, from coordinate 861 downwards.
TCCCGGATTGATGGGCAGCACCCGTCCCGCGTAGCCATGGTGACGCAGAAAACGCTGTGGCCGACCGGTGTTCTTGGCCGGATCGTTGGATGCACCGATGAGCGCGACGGCGCGCGGCTCGAACAATGCGCGAAACAGCGCCTGGTTGTGTGCGGACAATGTGCGATCCCCATCTTTGCTTCGAGACGACGCGACCGATACGGTGGATCCGACCTCGTGGTCGGGCCCGACGATCCGACGCGGCGGTTCGATTCTATCTCACCGGCTGACCACCGTCGGGACGGACCGCGAGCGGAAATGTTGCACCGCAACGTCTATACTCACCGTCATCACACCAATAACGGACCAACCCATGACCACAGCGCAGATGAAGTCACGGCGCCCCGCCGGCGCCGCGCTGCCCCGCTTCTCCAGACCGGACAACGAGATGAAGTTCCTGCTTCTGGAGGGCATCCACAACAACGCCATCGAGGCCTTGAGCGATGCCGGCTTCGAGCGCATCGAGCAGGTTCCCAAGGCGCTGCCCGAGGACGATCTCATCGCCCGCATCGGCGACGTGCAGTATCTGGGCATCCGCTCCAGCACAAAGGTCACGCGACGGGTCATCGACGCGGCACCACAGCTGCGCGCAATTGGTTGCTTCTGCATCGGCACCAACCAGGTAGACGTGAACGCGGCACGTGATCGTGGTGTGCCGGTCTTCAACGCGCCGTTCTCCAACACCCGCAGCGTCGCCGAGCTGGTGCTCGCCGAGGCCGTGCTGCTGCTGCGCGACATCCCGCGCAAGAACGCGAGCGCGCACCGCGGCGAGTGGCTCAAGAGCGCGAGCGGCGCGGTCGAGGTGCGCGGCAAGCACCTGGG
>JAGRHX010000842.1 GCA_020444775.1 Gammaproteobacteria bacterium | reverse complement strand
CTCTTTACTGGGGCTCTTTACTGGGAGGGGCCGGTGCTGTGCCGCGGAGGCCGCGTCAGATGTCTGCATCAGATACCGATGACGGCGGGCTCTGGACCTGGCCTGCGGGCTTCTCGCAGGCTGGATGTCACCGATGGCCTTGGTGAGGGAGGTCGTTCTACGCGCCATCATTCGAGCGTGGGCGCAAGCGCGGAACTGCTACACTCGAGCGACGCCTGGCACTGGCGCCCGTGCGGCGCGCCCATCCAATTGCTCCGGCGTTTCGCTGTTGCTCACGGCCCGGCCAACGGCCTCTCGAGCTGCGGCTCCGGGTGCGGGTCCCATCCATTGGAGATTGCGAGCATGACTGCAAACGAGAACGGCCACGGCGCGGCCGCGCCGCTGGACGGCATTCGAGTCATCGAGATTGCGGACGAGCAGGCCGAGTATTGCGGGCTCTCGCTTGCAGGACTTGGTGCGGAGGTCATCAAGATCGAGCCGCCCGGCGGCAATGCGACGCGCCAGATCGGCCCGTTCTATCATGACCGCCCCGACCCTGAGCAATCGCTGTTCTTCTGGACCTACAATCGCGGCAAACGCTCACTTGCGCTCGACCTCGACGCGCCGGTCGACCGCGAGCGCCTGCTCGCGTTGCTCGAATCGGCGGATGTGCTGCTCGAGTCAACGCCGAAGGGATATCTGGACCGATTGGGCCTTGGCGCTGATGTGCTCGCGCGGCACAACCCCTCGCTCATCACTGCCCGCGTAACGCCATTTGGCGATGTCGGGCCCTGGAGCGCGTACAAGGGTTCCGACCTCGTGCATCTCGCACTCGGTGGGGTGATGATGAATTGCGGTTACGATCCCGACCCCGAAGGCCGCTATGACCTGCCTCCGATCGCTCCGCAGATGTGGCATGCCTATCACATTGCCGGTGAGCAGCTGTGTATGGCGATCATGAGCGCGCTCATATTTCGGTGGCGCACCGGTGAGGGACAGGCGGTTTCGTGCGCGGTACATGAGGCGGTGGCGAAGTCGACAGAGGTCGATCTCATGTCATGGGTCATGCGTCGTGCTCCAGTGCTGCGTCAGACCTGTCGCCACGCGCGAGAATCCATCTCCCCGCACCCGAGCATCGCGCACACCAAGGACGGACGCTGGGTGATGGCCAATCTCGGCACCCGTCCCAATGACGGTGCGCGCCTGGTCGGTCTGCTCGAAAAGTATGGAATCGACGCCGGTATCGATGCCGAGGAAGGGGCCGCGCCAACGGGTGGACGTTTCGTGCCCGGCACGGGGCCGACCACGGCAAAGCGCGATCACGCCATGGAGGCGGTGCAACGTTTCGTGCGCTCGTTCACCTACGCCAACGTGCCATGGCGTGAGGCGCAGGAGACCGGCATGTTGTGGGCACCGCTGCGTAAGCCACACGAGAACGCACTCGACGAGCATTGGCTCACTCGTCGCAGCATCACCGATGTCATGCACCCTGAGCACGGACGCGCGTTCAGTTATGCGACCAGCAAGTGGCTGGCGACAGGAACCGAATGGCGGACAGGTCGTCGCGCCCCGCGGCTGAACGAGGACGCCGGCTCGGTCGAGCCCAGACCCACCCGGACACGTCCGGTCGTCGCGGCCGATGCGAGTCCCGAGCGTGCGGGCCCGCGCTCCGCGCGTGGCAAGCCGATGCCGCTCGATGGCATACGCATTCTCGATTTCACCTGGTTCCTGGCCTCCGCGGGGGGCACACGATTCATGAGCGCGCTTGGCGCTGAGAGCATCAAGGTCGAGCTGAAGAGTCACCCCGATACGCGCATGGCCGCCATGGCCCCTGTTGGCGGTCGCGATGCGCGTGAGCGCGCAACGGCGCCGCTGCGTGGTGTCACCGATTCGGACATGGGTGGCCAGTTCAACAACAAGAATCCCGGCAAGCGCGGCATCTCGCTCAACGTCAAGCATCCCGAGGGGCTACAAATCGCGCGGCGCCTGGTCGCGATGTCGGATATCGTTGCCGAGGGCTTCTCGCCCGGGGTGCTCGACAGCTGGGGGCTCGGTTACCCGGCGCTGCGTGAGATCAAACCCGATATCATCTATGCGCAGCAGTCAGGCATGGGCGCGCAAGGTACCTACGGACGATTCAGGACGGTGGGTCCGATCGCGAACTCGTTCGCGGGGTTGTCGGAGATGTCCGGATTACCAGAGCCCGCCATGCCTGCCGGCTGGGGCTACTCCTACCTCGACTGGATGGGTGCATACAGCTTCGCGCTCGCGATGCTCAGTGCGTTGTATCATCGCGAGCGTACCGGCGAAGGACAGTGGATAGATGCCTCGCAGACCGAGGTCGGCCTGTTCATCAACGGGACGACGATACTCGATTGGTCGGCCAATGGTCGCGAATGGACTCGCTATGGCAACCGTTCGCCGTTCAAGCCGGCGGCGCCGCACGGCGCCTACCCATGCGCCGGCAGCGATCGGTGGATTGCCATCGCTTGCTTTGATGAAGCCGAGTGGCAGGCGCTCGCACGTGTCGCAGGCGACGTACCCTGGGTTCGCGACGAACGTTTCGACTCGCTCACTGCGCGGCTTGCCAACCAGGCCGCGCTCGACGCCGCGATCAGCGCGTGGACGGTGGCGCAGGACGCCTACTCACTCATGCAGGCACTGCAGGCCGCCGGTGTCCCCGCCGGGGTGTGCCAGACGGCGGAAGACCGCTGCGACAATGATCCGCAGCTCATGGCACTCGAGTGGCTGACCGAGGTGACCGGCAGCAAGATCGGTCGCTGGCCGGTGGCCGAGGTACCCGTCAAGCTGAGCAAGAGCCCCGCCTACATCGGCGGGCGTATCGACCGCGGTGCGCCCTGTTATGGCGAGGACAACGAGTACGTGTTCGGTGAGCTGCTCGGCATGTCCTCGGCCGAGATCGCGCGGCTCGCCAGGGAGGGCATCACCTGACGAGCGCGCGCGTGACTCGCCGATGCACGCGCTTCGGTGCGTCTGTCTCAATAGGGCTCGCGAACGAAGATGAAAGTGGTGCCGGTGACGATGGGCGCGCTCGCGCCGACGAACGAGACGTTCACGTCCTTGACCTGACGCGAGCCCGCACGTCCTGACGCCTGCAGCGCGCCCTCGATGATGTGCCACAGACCGTGTATACGCCCTGTGCCGAGGCTGCCGCCGAAGGTGTTTATTGGCAGCTCGCCGTCCAGCTCCATGCGTCCGTCCTGGATGAAGTCCAGTGCCTCACCCTCTCCGCAGAATCCGTAAGACTCCAGCCCGTAGATGACCGAGGCGGAGAAGCCGTCATAGATCTGCGCCACGTCCACGTCCTTCGGTCCGAAGCCCGAGCGCTCCCAGGTGAGGCGCGCGGAGCTGCGACCACCCTCCATGTAGTCGCTCAGGCTGCCGATCCGTCCGGCAACCTCGTAATGCAAGCGCTGGCCGTATCCGGCGAGATAGGCGGGTGTCGGCTTCAGATCACGAGCGCGCTCGGCGCTGGTCAGCACGATTGCCACAGCCCCCTGCACGGGGATGTCGCAATCGAACAGGCAAAACGGATAAGCGACCATCCGTGAGTTGAGATAGTCCTCGCGAGTGAGTGGCACGTTGTAGAAGTAGGCGTGCGGATTGTGTTGCGTGTGTTTGCGCTGCGTTACCGCGAGGGTCGCCATCTTCTCCCGGCTCTGATTGTGACGTTCCAGCCAGCGCGTGTAGGCGACCGCCATACCCTGACCCGGGCCACCGAACCCATAGGGCGCGGTGAACTGCGTTGCCCCCTGCGCGTAGGTGCCCGGCAGATTCTGGTAGGTGCCCTTGGGGTTGTGCATTGCACGCCAGACCACCGCGTACTTGCACACGCCCGCGAGTATCGCGTTGGCTGCCTGTTGCACCGCGCCACCGATGTTCACGCTGCCGACCTGCATGTGCCAGGTCAGGTTCGGCAGCTTGAGCATGGCCATCATGCAATTGACCGATACGACCGAGATGCCATCGACCTCCGCGTGCCCTGTCGCCGGTAGCTCGGGGTAGGTGGAGAGCCCGTCTATATCCTCCATCTTGAGTCCGGAGTCCGCGACTGCAGCTTGTACGGCCTGCAGCGCGTGCGTCGCCAGAGGCGTCTCGGCCGAGCGCGTCACCTTGGAGAAGCCGACGCCGCTGACGGCGACCTTGCAACGATGTTCCCACATGTATCAGAGCTCCGGTTCAGGCCGGTTGCGACGCTTGCGCGAGGCGAAACTGCGGCAGGGTGATGTCGTCGTTCAGTCGCTCGAACACGACTTCTACGCGCCGACCGACCTTGGCCTCGGTGTACTCGGCGTCGAGAAGATTGCCGGCCAGTAGCGCGCCGGGCGCATCGTCCAGCTCGACGATGATGCTGGCGTAGGGGATCGCGCTCGCGAACCGTTTGTCGCCGGCGTGGTACATGATCGTGTAGGCGTAGATGGTGCCCGTGCCCCGGACTGGCTCGAACGCGAGCGCGTTGGCCATGCAGTTCACGCAGGTCGCGTATGGCGGATGCTGGAAATGCTTGCAACGCTGGCAGCGTTGCAGGGCGAGAACGCCCTGTCGGGCGGCATCCCAAAACGGTGCGGTCCACTCGTTCGGGACCGGGATCGGTCTGGTTACACGGCTCCAGTCGGACATACAGGTCCTCCAGTGGTGAGAAGCCCGCGACCATGCAGCGAGTCGAGCGCCGGGGAGCAGGACTCGGCCTGCAGGCGGCGCGCAATCGACCTGCCGCTGATTGGCGCAAGGAAGTAGTCTGGGCTGAAGTGCCGCCAAGACGATATGCGCAAACTCAAGACCATGGCAACTTTGCCGTGGGCCGCGGACGGCTGACTGCGCGGCCGTGATGGGGTGGTCTGGCGGCGGCCTGGCGGTCGGATGACCTGCCTCAGTCGCAACCGGTGCAACCAATCGTTGGAATTGCAGCTGTCAGCTGCCTGTCCTGCGCTCGTCAGAACCTGTTGGCCAATGGTCCCACGACCGACAACCGGGCGATCGCGCTTCATGCCATGCGATGGGAGGACGATGTCGAACGATGCGATCCGGCTGGCCTGGACGCAGGACAATCTTCGACTTGCGCTGTGGCTTGCACGGGTGTCGGTCAGCCGCACCGGGTCGGGCTGGCATCAGTAGAGCATCAGCAGGGCGTGGTCCCGGAGCTTCGACCACCGCGCAGCGCGTACTCCTGAGTACCTCTGGTATAGACGTGGTCGGTATCCAACACCGCGGCGCTCGCATACTTGAAGCCGGGTTCCAGCGACTGGTAGATGGGGTCGAAGACCCGCGCCTCGGTCATCGCAAAGAGCTGTTCGAAGGAATCGATCACGAAGTAGCTCTGCTGCAGATCGGAGATCGTGTAGTCGGTTCGCATCACCCTGTCCACCGACAGGTGGATGCGGTTCGGCGAACGAGCCTCGAGCGCGAAGCGCAGCTCGGTGGGTGAGGAGAGGATGCCCGCGCCATAGGCACGCAGGCCGCCCTTGCCGTTGCCGCCGCCGTTGCCGTTGATGAGGCCGAACTCCACCGTGTACCAGTA
>JAGRHX010000056.1 GCA_020444775.1 Gammaproteobacteria bacterium | reverse complement strand
GATCGGCACCATGCCTGCCGCGACGGCTGCCGCCGAGCCGCTGGAGGAGCCTCCCGGGGTGTGCTCCGGCGCGTGCGGATTGCGGGTCTTGCCCGGGTGTCGATGGGCGAACTCGGTGCTGACCGTCTTGCCCAGCAGCAGCCCTCCGCCGAGGCGTAGCAGCGCGACACAGGCCGCGTCGCGATTGGGTCTGAAGCCATCGTGTAGCGGAGTGCCGTAGCCGGTGGGCATGTCGGCGGTATCTATGTTGTCCTTGGCCGCGAACGGCAGACCGTGCAGGGGGCCACGCGCCTGCGCCGGCAGCGCATCGAGCGCGCCGGCCTCCGCCAGCACCTGATCGGGGTCGAGCCAGGCCCAGGCCTGAACCGGTTCGTCCTGAGCGTGGATGTGCTCGAGCAGAGCCTGCGCGATTGCGCTGACGCTCAGCTCACCGGCGCTCAGCGAGCGTATCAGCTCGAAACCGTTCAGCTCTGCGATGCTTCTGTCCGTGCTCATGGTCTTCCACCTGTTCGGTTGGGCGCGCGGTGGCTTCGGGATCCGGCCACGAATCCTGAGGCCACCGGAATGCTCCCCGCAAGTGCTGCCAGGGATGCCCGACGGCGCCTGATGACGGTCAGCTTAACTGCTGTGCCGGCGCACGGGCAGTCGTTCGCGACATCCGATCCCACCGTTTACACGGCTCTGCGATAATGTCGTACTCGGAATCGAAGCAATGGTGTAGTGGCGACGCTGGGGCCGCGGCCTGCCAGGGCCAGATCGCCAGAGTAGGCTTTGCGAGGATGATGTCACATCGGGTGGCCCGGGTATCCGGATCACCATGCATGGCGACGCCGATACCATCGGGCAACAGTCGGAGTCAGTGTCTATGTCAGAGTCCAATAGCACGGCAGGGGGCGGCGCAAGCGGTCGTTCGATGTTCGACAAGGTCTGGGACATGCACGCGATCGAAAGGACCGCGGATGGCGACACCTTGTTGTACGTGGATCGGGCGCTGATCCACGAAGGGGCGCGGCATGCGTTCGACATGCTGGAGGCGGCGGGCCGGTCGGTGGCGCGACCGGACCAGGTGTTTGCGTTCGCGGACCACTATGCGCCCACCCGTTCCGGCGAGCGCGGTCTGGCGGCGGTCAACGATCCCGCGATCCGCAACATGATCGAGCTGCTGGACAGCAACACCCGCAAGCATGCCATCAAGCAGTTCGGGCTGGGTCACGAGCGCCACGGAATCCTGCACGTGGTGCCGCCGGAGCTCGGTATCACGCAGCCGGGGCTCTTGATGGTCGGCGCGGATTCGCACACCTCCACCCATGGGGCGCTCGGCGCGCTGGCTTTCGGCGTGGGGGCCACAGAGACCCACCATGTGCTCGCCACCCAGACCATCTGGCAGCGCCGGCCCAGGACCATGCGCATACGGGTGGACGGCGAGCTGCCGCTCGGCGTGGTGGCCAAGGACATCATTCTCGCCATCATCGGCCGTATCGGCACTGCCGGCGCGGTCGGACACGCGGTCGAGTACGCAGGCTCCACCATCGAGTCGCTGTCCATGGAAGGCCGGATGACCGTGTGCAACATGT
>JAGRHX010000841.1 GCA_020444775.1 Gammaproteobacteria bacterium | reverse complement strand
GGGATTGATCCATGGGGGATTGATCCATGGCATCTACTGCTGGGAGCCGGTGCGACCATCGCCGAGGCTATGAGAGCACCGGCCGTCTCCCGGGGCGCTCAGCTGCCCCGCTCCAGGCACGCTCGCGGAGTCTCGAGTGCATGCCCGTATGGGAATCAATAGTTTCTCAGCCGCGCCGCCCAATCTGCGCCGCGACCTCAGAAAGCAGACGTCGGTGCCCCAGATCCGGTTCCCCACAGCGCGCCAGGATCCGTTGCCTGACCCGATCGCGCAGCCGTACCGCCTCGGCAAAGTCCTCGTTGCGGTCGGCCTGCAGAGGTTCCAGCACCTCGATGTCCACCGGACCGGGCCGCGGAAAGAAGCTGTCGCCCTTCAGCACATGCCGTGATCCCCGAATGACCAGCGGCTGCATGACGACCCCACTGGACAACGTCAGCACGAATGCGCCGAGCTGGAATGGCAGAAGCCCGGCACCATGACCGAAGGTACCTTCGGGAAACACGAACACGCTGTGCCCGTTCGCCAGCGCCGCACCCATCTGCTGCACATCGTCCTGGCTACGCGTGTGGTCGAAGCGTTCCACGAAGATCACCCCCAGCCGTCCCAGCAGCCAGCCGAGCAAGGGCACCGATGCAAGCTCGCGTTTCGCCACGAAGCGCGCGGGTCCAGGCAGGATGCTGGACAAGGCGATCGCATCCAGATAGCTCTGGTGATTGCAGACCAGCACCTGTGGTCGTGACAGGTCCAGACGCTCCATGCCGGTCACCCGCAGTTGCACCCCACCCAGCGCGAGCATCAACCGGCTGAAAGCCCGTGCCAGACACCAGCGCCGTGTCAGCCCAGGCGCCAGCACGACCGGCACCAGCGCCAGCCCGCCAATGCCCAGCACCGAGCTGAACACGCGTGCGGCGCACAGCAGGTCGAGGGCCCGGCGCGCACCCTGACGCATGGATTTACGCACCCCGCCGACCACCGCGAGCGTCAGCTGCAGCCAGGCGGCACGCGGCGGCCGATGCAGGGAGCCATCCAGATAGCGCTCTCGCATGGTGGCGCGACGGATCTTGCCACTGGAAGTCTTCAGCACCGTCTGCGGCGCGACCAGCTCGACGACGTCCGGTGCCACCCCGGTCAAGCGTTGGACCCGAGCGCGCACCGCGTCCGTCAAGGCGTCCTGGTCCGCCGCCGGAGACGACCGGATCTCGGCCACGACCACCAGCTGCTCGGTGCCGCTCTCCGGGTCGTTGCAGCCGAAGGCCGCAACACAACCGGCGCGGATCCCGTCAATCTCACCGGTCGCCTGCTCGATCTCGTACGGATAGAAATTGCGGCCCCCGCGGATGATGAGGTCCTTGATACGACCGGTGATGTACAGCTCGCCGTCACTGATGAAGCCGAGGTCTCCGGAACGCAGCCAGCCATCGTCGAACAGGGCCGCGCTCAGGCCGCCGGCCCTGTAATAACCGCTGGTGCAGGCAGCGCCACGAAACTCCACCTGCCCGACCTGACGATCCGGGATCTCGTGGTCGTGCGAGTCGACCACGCGCATGTCGAAGCCGGGTATACACGGGCCACAGGACACCAGCTCCAGCACGTTCTCGGCCGAGCCATCAGCGACATCCGCCACCGGCACGGCCCGCTGAGCCTGCCAGAGGGTCGCAGCATCCACCTTCAGGGTCCTCATGCCACGCCCCACCGGTGTGAAGGTGACGCCGAGCGTCGCCTCGGCCAGACCGTAGACGGGTGCCAACGCCATCGGGTCGAGTCCGGCGCAGGCAAAGCCCTCGGCGAATCTGCGCATGCTCTGGGCGCTGACCGGCTCTGCACCGTTGAACACGAATCGCCAGCTGCGCAGATCCAGACGCTCGCGCTGCGGCTCCGGAATCCGCTTCAGACACAGATCGAAGCAGAAGTTCGGCCCTCCGGAGATGGTCCCGCGGAACGCTTCGATGGTCTGCAGCCAGCGCTCCGGTCGGGCCAGGAACGCCAACGGCGACATCAGCACCAGCGGCACGCCGTAGACCAGCGGCCCCAGCCACATGCCGATGAGGCCCATGTCATGATAGAGCGGCAGCCAGCTGACCAGCACGTCGTCGTCACGCAGGCCGATGGCGTCACGCATGGCGCGTACACTGGTGAGCACGTTGCGATGGGTGAGCACCACACCCTTGGGCTCACCGGTGCTGCCGGAGGTGTACTGCAGGAAGGCCACCTCGTCGGCCCCCGGCAGGCGGATATGCTCGATGGGCGCCGCCTCCGCCAGCTGCTTCACGGTGACCATGGTCACCGCCTGATCGGCCTGCATGGCGAGCAGTCGTCCGGCAGCGCGCAACTGCTCGTCGACCACCACCAGCCTGGCGCGGGCGTTCTCGAGGATCAGCCGGTGTCGGCGCAGGTGCTCCTCGAGCTGGTTCGGACGGGTCGGTGGATAGATCGGCAGCACCACCGCCCCGGCCAGCAGCACGCCGACGAAGCTCGCCAGATAATCGAGACCGGTGGGCAGCATCAGCACCACCACGTCCCCGGCATCGATGCCCTGCCCGCGCAAGCCGCTGGCGATCCGGGATGCGGACTCGAGCAGCGCGCCATAACTCAGCTCTAGATGGCCACTCCCGCCATCGGCATCGCTCTCAAGCAGGGTGACATGCGTCCGTTCCGGGTGGTTGGCCCGATGCCACAGCAGCGCTTCGACCAGGCTCTCGGCACGAACCGGCGCGCGCACCGCCACCCCCGCAGCCAGCCCTACACCCGTGGGTGTAGCGGGCACGGCACGCCCGGCCTCGGCGTCCGACCGGGCGTTGGCCGGCCCGGGGAGCGCCTCGGTCCCTACAGGCCCGGCCTGGAGCGCGCGCAACAGGTCACGCGGTGAGGCCGCGCTCATCACCACGGCATCGCCGAAGCGACGACCCAGCGCTTCCTCCAACCGCGCGATGAGCTCGGCACGACTCAGACTGTCGAGCCCCAGATCGGCGTCGAACTCGCTGTCCAGACTGACCTGCGCGCGCCCCGAACGCTCCGGCTGCAGTGCCTCGAGTATCGATTCGATATGGCGCAGCAGGGTGTCGCGAGTGGGGATTCCTTCCTGCTCGTCTGCAATCATCGACCTGCTCATCGAGGAATGAGTTGACTGCGCGCGTCCGGGTCCAATCATGGCACAAAGCGGCACGCCGCTACGATGGGGGCTCTACAGCGCTCCATGACCGGCCGGGGGAAGGCCCGCGCGGACCCGTCATCACTCCGATATCACCCCGATATCACCCCGATATCACCAAGATATCAGGGGGGATGCGAATCGCCCTTGGACTGCCCCGCGACCGTGTGGTCCCGGACCTCAGCCCGACTCCGAGCGCAACTCACGTAACAGCAGCGAGTCGACAGCGGTCTGCGGCGAGACGCCCTGATAGAGGACCTTGTAGACCTGCTCGGCGATCGGCATCTCGACCCCGACACGGCTCGCGATGCGAACCACCTCGTGAGTGTTGGGTAAGCCCTCGACCAATGCCCCGACCTCGGTGAGCGCGTGCTCGACAGTCGCCCCCCGACCCAGGGCGAGTCCGAATCGACGATTACGCGATTTGTCATCGCCGCAGGTCAGCATCAGATCCCCGACGCCGGCCAGCCCCAGAAAGGTCGCGGCGCTGGCGCCGAGCGCCAGACCCAGACGCGTCATCTCCGCCAGCGCGCGAGTCACCAAGGCGGCCCGCGTATTGGCGCCAAAACCCAGACCATCACAGATCCCGGCAGCGATGGCCATGACGTTCTTCACGGCGCCGCCGACCTCCACGCCCGTGACGTCGGTGCTGGTGTAGGCCCTGAAGACCTGACAGTGCAAGGCGGTCGCCACCCGTCGCGCGAACACCACGTCCTCGCTGGCCACGGTCACCGCGGTCGGCTGACCGCCAGCGATCTCGGCGGCGAAGCTCGGCCCCGACAGTACCGCATAGCCGACCTCGCATCCGAGCTGCTCTGCGGCCACCTCGTGCAGGAGTCGCGCCCGTTGTGGCTCGAGGCCCTTGGACGCGCAGGCCAGCGGTGGCAGCGCGCCGATCGGCAGCCGCACCAGTTGCTCCAGCAAGGGCGCGAAGCCGCGACTGGGTACGGCGATCAGCAGCCAGTCACAGTCGCGCACCGACTCGTCCAGATCGGTGCACAGTCGCAGCGAGGCGGGCAGGCCGAAACCGGGCAGATAGAGGCCATTCTCCCCAGTCGACCGCATCTGCCGGACGTGTGCGAGATTGCGCGTCCACAGCCTGACCGAATGGCCGTTGTCGCACAGCAAGCGGGCCAGCGCGGTGCCAAAAGCACCGGCACCGAGCACTGCGACATTCGACCGGGTGTTCATCGATGACACGGGACCAAGGCAACACAAGACCGAGGCGACAAGAGATCAGGGCCACACATGATCAACACGATACCGGACCAGGTGACGGCACGAGACCACAGACTACACGGGATCGTACTCAGCCCGCCGGATTGCCTTCGGTGCCCGCCCCGCTTGCCGCCGGCGACCCGGCCTGAGCACCACGCCCGGCCTGCTGCATGTACAGCGACTGGAAGTCCACCGGCGCCAACAGCAGCTGCGGGAAGCCACCCTTGCCAATCAGATCCGACACCGCCTCGCGGGCATACGGATACAGGATGGTCGGACAGTGAATGCCCAGGACCGGCCCGAGCTGTTCCTTGGGCACACCGGTGATCTGGAACAAGCCGGCCTGGGCAACCTCGACCAGGAAGGCTACCTGCTCGCCCACCTTCAACGTCACGGTGGCGGTCAGGACGACCTCGTAGCGTCCTTCGCCGAGATCGGAAGCGCCGGTATTGAGCTTGATGTCGGCATCTGGGCGCCATTCACCCGCGAAGACGGCGGGCGAGTTCGGTGCTTCGAACGAGACGTCCTTGACGTAGATCTTGTGCATACCGAACTGGGCCTGGCCGGCTGCGGCCGCGTTGTCCTGCTCAGACATGTTTGTGTTCTCCAAAACGAATGGCATGTTCGCGCCACGGACATGAAGGAAACCGGCAGCACGACCGCGGGCGACCGGCCGGCGCCCGGACACGCGGATGCCGGTCGTGAGGTCGTCGTCGACGCCTATGGCGCATCCCCGACCGCGAGCTCCAGGCCGACACCCGCACCAGCGTGCAGGCACGAGCCACCGCCATGCGACAGTCGGTCATGGACACCTTGGCCCGTCAGCTCTTGACTAGTGGCAGCGAGGCCGACTCCCAAGACACCAGCCCACCCTGAAGCGTATGCACGTCTTCGAAGCCCTGCTTACGCAGCTCGCCAGCAACCTTTGGCGCGACCTGACCGGTCTTGCACACGACCACCACCGGCTTGCCCTTGAGCTTCTCGAGCTTGCCCTTCTGGCTCTCCATCTGTCCCGGCGGAACATTCAGGGCACCAACGATGTGGCCCTGTCGAAACTCGGCGTCGGCGCGCACGTCGACCACCGCCGCGTCCTTCTGGTTCACCAGCCTGGTCAGGTCCATCGGCGACACGCGGCCGACGCCAGGGCTGCGACCGGCAACGAAGGTCCAGATGATGCCGGCAGTGAGTCCGATGAAAGCAAGCACCATCAAGGTATGGCGCTGGAAGAACTCTAGGTATTGCGACATTGGTACGTGAATATCTGGGCTACGTGAATGGTTTGGGGTACGTGAATTGCTGGCTTCGTGAATTCTCGGGAATTCGTGAAATCTTGAAATCTCGAAATTTTGCGGGGGGGTTCGTGAACTCCGGGTCCCGGATCCGCGGTGCTCAGTGACGGACGAGTGCCAGGGCTGTTCGTATTCGTAGATAGAGCTCGAGTCGGGAGCCGCGACGAGCCGCGGGAGGTTAACTTGCCGGATGCCGGCAATCAAACAGGAGCATCACCCGGGCATTCTCCCCGGGAGCGCGCGGCGCCCCGTCGCGCGCTCGCCACGAAAGGGTTGCAGCATGGCACGCGAGCAGGCGCAGCCCGACGCTCGACACCCAACGTCCGACGTCCGACGTCCGACGTCCGATGAGCTGAGAGTACAATCGGCCGCACAGTCTGTGCCTTCACCACCGGAGCCGCACCCATCGTGCCGCCGATCCCGTCCCGATTCGAGTTCCCGTCCAAGTCCCCATTCGTGTCGCCCTCGAGCACACCGGGATCGCGCCGCGGTTGGCGGCTGCTGGTCGGCCTGCTGGTGCTGCTGTGCGCGGCACCCGCGCACAGCAGCCGAGATCCGCTCGCCGATCAGGAACAGGCATTGGCCGCGGTGCGCAGCGCCATCGCCAAGGCCAATCGTGAGTTCCAGCAGACCAGCGGTGAGCATGAGCGCGAGGTCACCGCGCTGCGGCGCATCGAGATCGACATCGCCCAGCTCGGCGCACGTCTGCGTGATACCGAGCAGGCGCTGCAACGAGAGCAGATACGGCTGAGGTCATTGAGCGCACGCCGCGCCGAGCTCGGCGACAGCGTGCAGCAGCATCGGCGACGGCTGTCCAGGCTGGCCAGATCCGCCTACGTGGTCGGTCGTCATGATCGCCTGCAGCTGTTGCTCAACCAGGAGGACCCGAGCCGGGTCAGCCGGTTATGGCTCTATCACGCGCACTTCGGTCGGGCGCAGGCCGAGTCGATCCGGCGCCTGACCGCGGAGCTGGAGCAGCTTGCACGCCTCGAGCGCGAGCGTGGCGAAGCTCTGTCCAGCCTGTCGACCAGCCGCGCCGAGCTGCGCACCCTGGGGGACTCGCTGACCCGACATCGCGCGGAACGCACGCAAGCCATCTCCCGCCTCGAGCAGGCCCTGGCCGGTCAGGGCTCGACCCTCGCGTCCCTGCAGATTGACGAGGCCCGGCTGCAAGGTCTGCTGAGCACGCTGCGATCCGGCATCGAAAAGGCTGCGCGCGACCCGACTTCGGCAAGCTCCGCCAACGACGATGAAGCCGACCGGGCCCGGCAGGCGGCACCGAGACCGGCTGAGCCTGCCGCGAGCCCCGCGCCACCGTCGGCAGGCGCAGAGC
>JAGRHX010000840.1 GCA_020444775.1 Gammaproteobacteria bacterium | reverse complement strand
GGCGGTGATCGAGGCCGCGCCCATGAACGAGTAGTCGTACTCGGCCAGCGCACCGACCACACCCTGCTCGTGCAGCTCGCGGATCCGGTCCACCGGCAGCACGACGTTGATGTCCTCCTGAAATCCGGTGCGGTCGTAGTTCACCGACAGGTGACTCATGACGATGTCCGCGGCGGGCGTGTCCCGGGGGATGACCCGATAGTCGCTCGAGCCCGCGCGAAACGGCAGATCGCCGCGCACCTGGAGTCCGGCGGTGGTGACCAGCGCAACCTTGCGTCGCGCCAGCGGCGGGCCCTGCACCCAGGGCGTCGCGCCGAAATCGGGGAGATCGCGGATCTTCTGCAGATGATGCTCGCGCTCCCAATCCGGCAGTTCGTCGAGTCTGGCCATGAGCGTGCTCCTGTTGCTGGACGCGTCGGCCCGCCAGCATGCCATGGGTCGCACCCGAGCGGCGACTTCCGGCGGCTTGAACACGCATGGCAATGATCGTCCAAGGTACGCAAAACCTGCGCGATGTCAGCGTCGCGGCTGCGCGAGTGGCTATAATCGGCTCAAACCCAGTTCGAGCACACGACGATGCAGGATTACGCACACATCACGGTCGAGAAGGCCTCCCGCAACTGTGGCGCCTTCGTCTCTGGCGTCGATCTGAAACGCCCGCTGTCGGAGGCCGTCTGCCGCGAGATCCATACCGCGCTGATGCGCCATCAGGTCGTCTTCTTTCGCGACCAGGACGTCACCCCGCAGGAGCAGGCGGCCTTCGCTCGCAACTTCGGCCCGCTGCGCAAGGCGCGGCGTGCCGCCTTCGAGACCCGCGACGACTCCCCTGAGGTGTCGGTGATCGTCAACGACCGCGAGCGCCCGCCGTATATCGATCACTACCACGCCGACGGCATGTTTCGCGCCGCGCCGGAGTTCGGCTCCATCCTCAAGGCCGAGCAGCCCCCGGAGATCGGCGGGGACACGATCTTCGTCTCCCTGACCGCCGCCTGGCGCGGTCTGTCCGAGACGATGCGCGCGGCGCTGCAGGACAAGATCGCGATCTACGATTTCATGCGTCTGCACTCGAGCCCCGAGAAGGCCCGCAACTGGGAGGGCGAGGCACGCGCCGGGATGATCCAGACCCGCGACGAGAACCCGCCGGTCAAGCACCCCTTGGTGCCCGAGCATCCGGTCACCGGCGAACGCTGTCTGTACTTCTCCGAGAGCTTCACCAGCGCAATCCTCGGTCTGACCAAGTACGAGAGCGAGGCGTTGCACGCGCTGCTGACGCGGCATTGCGCCAAGCCCGAGTTCCAGTACCGCCTGCAGTGGCGCAAGGGCACCATCGCCTTCTGGGACAACCGGTCCAGCTTGCACTACGCGGTGGCCGACTACTGGCCGGATACCCGGATCATGCATCGGCTGACCATCGAGAAAGACACCATCGGCGAGGCACGACGCGGTCAGGCGGCCTGACATCACCCGATCAGCGGTCGTGGCGGGCACCGATGAGCCTGCGTATCGATTATCTGGCCCGCCACCTTCGGCTCGCACCGACGCTGGCGCGCTGGCATCACCGTGAGTGGCGGGCGCTGCTGCCGGACTGGTCCGAGCAGCAGGCGCTGAGTGAGCTGCAAACGCACGGCCGCGAACGCGCCCTGCCGACCACGCTCGTGGCCTTCGAAGGCGCCCGGCTGGCCGGATCGGTGAGCCTGGTGGTGAGCGACCATCGGGAGCTCGACGACCCGGGACCGTGGCTTGCCAGCCTCTACGTGGACGCATCGCTGCGCCGCCGCGGCATCGGCCGCGCGCTGGTTG
>JAGRHX010000055.1 GCA_020444775.1 Gammaproteobacteria bacterium | reverse complement strand
AACAGGCACTGCAGCTTGGCGGGGAACTTGGCCTGGCCGGTAACCCCCTTAGCTTTCGCAGCCACCCGTCGCCTCGACGAACACGATCTCGAGGCCCGTCACGTCGTCCGAGTCGCCCGGCGCAGAGCCGTCCTCGATGCCAAAGGCCTCGCGCTCCTTGTCGATCAGCTTGGTGCGCGTCTCGACGATCGCCTTCAGGGTCTGCGACAGCTTGAACACATCACCGACGTTCAGCGCCTCGACCTCGGACTCGTCGTCCTTGATTGTCGCGGGCACCTTATCGAGCATCCCATCGAACAGCGCTTCGAGCCTTCCTGCGCGCTCTTGCTGCAGCCGGATGTCTGCGCGGTGGCGGATGATCACGCCGGCCGCCACGTCGGACGCCTCTTCGATGGCTTGCTGAATCAGTTGTGCGGATTTGTGTGCGGATTCGCGTGCGGATTGCTCCACCAGCCCCTGCACATCGATCTGCGCAACCTTCGCCTTGGCGCGAGCCTTGATGGCCTCGCCGAGATTCCGCTGCCAGCCTTCCTTCTTCGCCTTCGAGACGATCGACGACGTATGAACGCCGCACTCATCTGCGATCTGTCGGATGGTGAGCTGACCGGCTACATACAGCCGCTCGACACGCTCCCAATCAATATCGCTACGCCTCGCCATTACACGAGCCTCGAGCGGGCGGATATTGCGATCAGATCGTCGTCATCCAGCGCGAACCACTCCCCGCGAACGCGCTTCGCAGCGAACGCCTCATGAAGAGCCTTTTCCTCCGCCTGCATGTTCGAGGTGAAGTAGCAGCACGCAACCATGATCTCCAGAGGGCTCGAGCACTGGTGCTGCGCCATCCTTTGAACGGGATTCTTTGCGAGGCCAATCTTGTAGATGCGCTCATCCCCTGCGTCGACGTAGCAGACGTAGATGAATCCGCACGACGACTGCGTCGCCCGTCCGCGCTGATCCACCGCGATAGAGGCGGGGACGGCTCGGGTCTTTCCGATGCGCACCTGGTCCGATTTGTTGCGAGGCCACTCGTGATGCGCTGCGCGAACCCTGACCTGAGAATTGCTGACCCCGTGTTTCACAGCAACGGCCATGATCGACATCAGGCCGGCGCTGTAATCCTTCTCGATCGCCTCCCAATCGATGTCATTCCGACGCGCCACAATCCTTGCTTCCCGCTTACCGCTGAATCAGCACGAGGCCGATCACGGCAGCGCCCACGAGGGCGACGACGCCGAGCAAGCCCGCCATCATCCACTGGCGCGACTCCTTGAGCGGCACGACCTCCCCATTCAGGCGCTCAACCTGGATCCGGATCGAGGACACCTCTCGCTTGACCTCCGAAACCTCATTGAACGCACGGCTCAAGGCGTCGCGTGTCTCGACGTGACGCTCTTCACACAACATGCGGCACTGGTTGCAGCGGTCGGGCATTGCTGCGACCAGGTTGGTGGTGGTATCGGTCATGCGGGATTCTCTTCTGTGTCCGGGTTCCGGCTGCGGGAGCGTGTCGCCTCACGGCGCTTGCCGGCGCGTGGCCAGCGGCGGGATCACCTCCTCTCGGGGCGACGATCCGGGATCGGGTCGAGTGGTCGCATTTGGGCGTAGCGATGTCGCCTCTTGTGCTGCAGGCGTTGCACTTGAGCGGATCCACTCGCCCGAAAAGGGAAGGCCTCGCCGGCGGGTTGCGCGGGCGAGGCCTTTGGTGCGATCCCTGAGATCTTCAGGGCGTGGTGCGCGGCGTACAGGCGTGACAGGTCATCGAGTCACCGCGACAAGCCTCGCGGGCAGGCATGTTTGTTTTTCTTCGATGGCCTGGTGCTGCTGAAAGAGCGCGCCACGTATGGGCAGCGTGACTCTAGCAGCGCTCGAATATGATTGGAGCGTAGAAAGCAAAACCCCGCCGAAGCGGGGTCTCGTCGCTGGTGTGGTCGGCTTACTCGACGTGCTGCACATCCTCGATGCCGGCCTCGCCGTACAGCTCCTTTGCGAGCCAACCGTGGCCGAAGAAGGCGATCACGTCCGCGGCCGTCTCGCACACCACGGTGTTGTAGCGCGTGTGCTCGCCAGCCCATTGCGTGTGACCGACGCTCTGCGCCACGTAGCGCCCGCCGGCGGTGCGGTACAGCCTGAGCTCCGTCCAGCGTCCCGTCGCGCCGCTGTAGTGCCTGCTCGCGCTGTTGGAGCTACTCTTGGCCGTCGCAACCAGCTCGCCGGTAAAGCGCACTTCCGGGGCGTTGTCGTTTTCCAGGGTGATCGTTTCCATGTCGCTTTCCTCGTTGATGTCGATGTCGGTAGTGATGACGGGCGGCAGCAGCGCGTCGAAGTCAAACGCCTTGAGGCCCTTGCCCTCGAGCGCCTCGTTGATCTCGGCGGCTTGGTCGTAGTCGGTGAGGTCGTCGCCGTCGTCGGTGTGGCCGACGCTCTTGTGCGCCTCGCCGCCCAGCTCGGCGCCCTGCTCGGCCGTGAATTCGGTCGCTGCGACCCACTCACGGAACTGCGTCGTCGTCATCTTCATTTTCGTCTTCCTTGCGCCGGAGACCGTGCCGGCTGCACGCTGCCCTGTCAGGGCGACTACATCCTACTTCTGCTGGGCTATCCCCATAACCTCTTCCCGTACCTGTTGCCACTTGGCGGAAACGTCCAGCAGCAACGTCTGTTTGCCGCCGGGCTCCATACGACCTGCTCGACGGCGACGTACTGAAGGCCGTCATCAATGACGGCAACCGCACGAAC
>JAGRHX010000839.1 GCA_020444775.1 Gammaproteobacteria bacterium | reverse complement strand
TTCGCAGTTCCAGTACGGTTGCTATTGGCGCATGTTCGCCGCCTGGGGCCGCGATCGCGTACCGCCAGTTGATGAGCGTCCCAGGCTGGACGAGGCCGGTCTCGGCAAGGGTCTCGTGGCTGACTATAATGCGCGGGCCGAAAGAGATTCGCGCGGAGATCTTGTCCGGTTCATTGGTAATGACCCCGGTTATGGGTACGCTGGCCCTGCCCAGCTTGATGGTATCGCCGACCTTGAGGTTCAGGCGGTCGAGCAAGCTCTGGGCGACGGCCGCACCGTTGGTCCAGCGCAGCGCCGCGTCGACATTACGATTTCCGGCGAGTTCGAGCTTGCCGAGCAGTGGATAGGCTTTGTCGACCGCTTTGATCTCAACGAGCGTCTGGTCGCTGCCGTTCGCAAGGCGGGCCATGGAGCGCATCGTCGCTGTCTCGCTAACCCGGCCGAGGTGTTCGAATAACGCGCCTTCCTCGGCGTTTGCCCGCTGGTGGATGCGGCGCAGTGCGACATCGCCACCCAAGAGCTGACGGCCTTGAGCAGCAAAACCGTCGAGCAGGGCGTCAGCCAGGGAATTGATGCCGGTAATAACGCTGACGCCAAGCGCGATGCACGCGATGAAGATGCCGAAACCGCCAAGGCCGGCACGTAGTTCGCGCATTGCGAAAGAAACAGTCAGGGCGAAACCGCTCGGGCGGCTCGTCCTGCCGATTGCGTGTGTTTGCGAGGTTGCCGACTCTGCCATTTCCGCAGCCCTCTGCCTGTCAACCCGAATTGCCGGGCTGCATGATCAGTCCATCGGCCATGCGAACGGTTTCATCGCATTCCGCCGCCAGCGATTCGTCGTGGGTGACGAGGATAAGCGTCGCGCCGTCACGCTTCTGTAAGCGGAATAGGAGATCGATAACGGTCCTGCCGGTCGCCTTATCGAGGTTGCCGGTCGGTTCGTCTGCGAGTAGAAGCCTGGGGTTCGGCGCGAGGGCGCGGGCCAGAGCGACGCGCTGCTGCTCGCCGCCGGAGAGTTGCGCCGGGTAGTGATCCAGGCGACCGGAGAGGCCGACGTCGCCCAGTAACGCCCGCGCTCGCTCGGCAGCATCGGCTCGGCCGATCAACTCGAGCGGCAGAGCGACATTCTCGAATGCGGTCATCGTCGGGACGAGATGGAACGATTGGAAGACGATGCCGATACTGCGTCCGCGCACGGCGGCCAGATCGTCCTCGCCCAGGGCAGAGAAATCATGCCCTACGATCTCGACTTTGCCGGTTGTTGCCCGTTCGAGGCCGGCGATGATCATCAACAGCGAGGTCTTGCCCGAGCCGGACGGGCCGACGACGGCGACGGATCGGCCCTGAGGCACGGACCAGGTGATGCCCCGCAGGATGTCGACCGAACCCGCGCGGCTCGGCAGCGTCAGCTCGGCTCGATCGAGTCGCACAACATTCGAAAGCGTCGCCGAAGCGCGCGGCCGGTCGGAATTCGAAACACGTTGGTCCATCGTGATTGCGGCCTCGAAGGTTCAGCTTTGGCGTTCAATTTCGATCAAAGTCGATCTCCGCCCTAGCATGGTCACCGACTGAGTGTCATATCAGGCCTAGCGGCCAATTCTGGGGCGCGGGTTAAATTCTGTCGATACGAGATCGAGGTCAGTTAACGGGATGACTACGGATGTGGGGGCGTTCCGGTTCAAATCCAAGTCGTCGGGAACCGTTCCTCGCCGGCTATTGGCTGTCGTGGCGACGTTGCTGATGCTGGCGATGCCGCTGACGCCGGCCAATTCCACCAAGGCGCTGTCGTCTGCCGCTGTGCACATCGTCGCCTTCGGAGACAGTCTCGTGGCGGGCTATGGACTGCCGGCAGGCGCCGACTTCGCCGCGCGGTTGCAGAAAGCGCTGACAAAGGCCGGTTATCACGTAAAGGTGACGAATTCAGGTGTATCCGGTGACACGACATCGGGCGGTCTTGCGCGTTTCGATTGGGCAGTGCCCGACGACGCCGATGCGGTGATTCTCGAGCTAGGCGCCAATGACATGCTACGTGGCATTTCGCCGGATATCGCGCGAGCCAATCTGGAAAAGATTCTGTCCAAGCTCTCGCAGCGAAACACCCCGGTGCTCATCGCTGGCATGCGATCGCTCGCCAACTGGGGCGAGGACTATGCCCGGAAGTTCAATGGAATTTTTCCGGCGCTCGCAAAGAAATATGATGCGCTGCTGTATCCGTTCTTTCTGGATGGCGTAGTCGAAAAGCCGGCACTGAAACTCGACGATGGCCTGCACCCGAATGGCAAGGGTGTCGATGAGATCGTGCGCCGCATTCTGCCACGTGTCCAGGATCTGATTGCGCGTGCGAAATCGAAATAGGCCAG
>JAGRHX010000838.1 GCA_020444775.1 Gammaproteobacteria bacterium | reverse complement strand
AGACAGCACTGGGGCAAGACAGCACGAGGCTGGTAGGCTTTGGCCATGAACCGACGCCATCTCATCGTTGCCTCGCCGCTCGTCTGCCTCACCGGACCGGCGGCCGCCGCCTTGTCGAGCACCCCGGCGCAGACCGCGGGGCCTTTCTACCCGCGCGAGCTGCCGCTCGACCATGACAATGACCTCGTCCAGGTCGAGGGGGCTGGCGGGCGCGCGCGCGGCACCGTCCTGCATCTCGACGGTCGGGTGCGCTGGCCCGATGGCCGCCCGGCAGAGGGCTGTCTGGTCGAGATCTGGCAGTGTGACGTCAACGGCCGTTACCACCACCCCGGCGATCGTCGAGGCGTGCCACGCGACCCCGGCTTTCAGGGCTATGGACGCACGCGCTGCGCGCCCGACGGCGGATATCGCTTTCGTACCATCCGCCCGGTGGCCTATCCGGGTCGCACGCCACATATCCATTTCGCCGTGCGCGGCCCGGATCGGGAGCCGCTGTTGGTGACGCAGATGTACGTGCGCGGCGAGCCCGGCAACAACGATGATTTTCTCTATCGTCGTTTGCCCGAAGCGCGTCGTGACCAGCTCAGCGTGGCGCTTCAGCCGCGTCTCGAGGCCGAGGCCGAGCTGGCCGGTCGCTTCGACATCGTGCTGGGCGGTTGACCGACGTCGTGTTCAGTCCGCTGGCGCTTATGAGCCCGCGATTTCCTGGCCGCGTCGTCGCGGCGCAAGGATCAGGGCAAGCCCGGCCAGGGTCAGCAGCGTGACACCCGGCTCTGGAACGGTTCGCGAGAGTATCTCGAAGGACGCCGCGTCGCGGATGATGATGCTGCCCCGGTCGTAGGGGCTGGGAAAGCTGCTGGAGCTGAGATTGCTGAACGTGTAGTCGAAGCCCGAGAAGGAGAAGCTGCTCGCGGTCAGATCCTGGTTCAGGAAGAACATGGTTGCCGCGCTGGAGTTGCTCCTGACGTTCGTCGCCACCAGCGGCGGATCGGCGAAGTCGCCGAGCACACCGTCGAAGGCGAAGCTGGCGCCGTAGCTGCTGACGATGATCTGGTCGGTGAAGATCGAGGCCTGGGCGATGTTCACGGATCGATCGTCGTCGCCGAGCACCAGGCGTTCTGCGTTGCTGAAGCGGACCCGGATACTCACGGTGTCACCGCTGTTCACCGTGAACGGTGCGAGGTCGTAGCTCAGTACCCAGGTGGTTCCGCCCTGGACAATCTGGCTGGGGTCCAGGTCGACGGTCACGTCGCGTTCAATGAGCGCCGCACGTGCGACTGGTGCTGCGGCCACGGCAAGCGTGGCCGCGAAGACGACGCCACCGAGGCGGCGTAGCGTGCTGGTCATCGGGAGGGTCACGGTCAGTCTCCTTGGAATCGCGCCCCCAAGAAGGGGCGATCGGGCCGACAGGGGTGGTAAGGGTGTCGGCAAGGAGACTACCGGCGACCGCACGCTCGGCGTGAGATCGCCATGGACAATATCTGGTTGCGCACCGTGCAAGTCCGGGACTTGCACGGTGCTGCGAAGCTACGCGGTCGAGGCAATCCGCACCGGCAGGCCCTGAGCGTCGAAGTCACCGATCCGGCAGATGCCCTCGGGATTGCCGTTACCGTTGTAGGAATAGTATTTGACGTGGGTGGTC
>JAGRHX010000837.1 GCA_020444775.1 Gammaproteobacteria bacterium | reverse complement strand
ATGGATGGAATAAATCAGCGGTTCCTTAGGGATGGAGAATTCCGATTCTCATGCAAGGTAGTCGAGTACCCAGCCCATGGTCCATCACAAGCAAGATTCGATGCCAGGCGTGTAGTGGAAGATGGATACGCAGCGCTCGACCTTCGATCAAAATGCAACGACTGACCCCGTGTCTGGGCAGCCGACCCTGGTGCACATCTTGGGCGCCAGGGCCCATCAGCAGCCTGACCAATATGCCTACGTGTTCTTGCTGGACGGCGAGCAAGAATATGTCCAGTTCACGTATGCCAGCCTCGAGCTCGAAGCGCGGCGGTGGGCTGCTACACTTGCGGCCGTTGCCCGTCCTGGCGATAGAGTCCTCCTCCTCCTACCTCCTGGTCTCGATCTTATCGCCGCGTTCTATGGCGCATTGTCAGGAGGCTTAGTCGCGGTTCCGGCGTATCCGCCGCGCGGAGATCGCCAGACCAGCAAACTGCGGGCCATGGTCGGCGATGCGAAACCCAGCGTCGCGATCGTCGATAACCACTCGCACACGAGCACGGTTTACGGTCTGGCCGGGGATTGGCCGATGAGCGTGCTGACTCCCGAAGACGTCGTATCGACCCCGGACCCCTTGCCGCCGAAAGCGTGGGCTGCGGATGCGGACGGCCCACGCGCCGATTCGCTGGCCATGCTGCAGTACACATCGGGAGCGACGGAGCGACCTCGCGGCGTGATGCTCACGCATGACAATCTGATGCACAATTCGCGGCTGATTGCGGAGTGCTTCGAACATACCGCCCAGAGCCGGGGATTGATATGGCTGCCTCCCTATCATGACATGGGTCTGATTGGAGGAATCCTCCAGCCGCTATACGTCGGATTCCCGGTGGTCCTGATGTCACCAATGCATGTCCTGCAGCAACCGGTTCGCTGGCTACGCGCTGTGACCCGCTGGCAGGCGACCACCAGTGGTGGTCCGGATTTCGCGTTCGACCTGTGCATTGACCGCATTTCGCCCGAGCAGCGCTCGGAATTGGACCTGAGCAGCTGGGATGTGGCGTTTACGGGCGCCGAGCCGATCCGAAGCCGGACCTTGAAGCGATTCGAAGAAGCTTTTTCGGCTCATGGGTTCAAAGGCCGCGCCTGGTTGCCCTGCTATGGTCTGGCGGAGGCGACGCTGATCGTTTCCGGCAAGGCAAGACCCGAACCAGCGACGGTCATGCGATGCTCAGCGGACGGAATCGCATCGGGACGTGCGGTGCTCGACGCCGAAGGAACTGCCGTAGTTGCATGCGGTCGAGTCCGTGGCGGCCAGCAATTGCTGATAGTCGACCCCGAAACGCATGTCGAATGCCCCGACGAGCACATAGGGGAGATCTGGGTCACCGGGCCAAGCATAGCGGCTGGCTACTGGGGCCGGGAAACAGAGAGCACCGCAACCTTCGCCGCACAGCTGGCCTGCCCGTCCCTGGTCGATTCCATGAGCGACTCTGAAGCTGCAGCCCGGAGCAGTCAGCCTCACCCGCCGCGACGGATGGATGTCACGGGCCGCTGGCAGCGACTGTCGGGGACGCCATTCTTGCGAACGGGTGACCTCGGATTTCTGCGCAATGGTGAGCTCTATGTCACCGGGCGGCTGAAGGAGCTGATGATCATCGCTGGTCGTAACCATTACCCGCAGGATATCGAGCAAACCCTGGAGAACGCACATCCGGTGCTTCATCCACGCGGTTGCATTGTATTCAGCGTTGAGAGCGCGCATCAGGAGGTGCTCATTGCCGTCGCGGAAGTGAGGCGCGACAAGCGTCTGTCCTTGAAAGAGGAGGGACAACCTCAAGCGATATTGCGCGCCGTACGAAGTGCCGTTGCACGCGAGCACGACCTCCAGGTGTTCGACCTGGTACTGGTTCGGCCAGCCTCGTTGCCGAGAACCTCCAGTGGCAAGCTGCAACGACGTTTGTGCCGTGAACAGTATCTGGTCGGTACTTTACAGACAGCTTGAACGCGGAGGCCCCGACATGGCGGATGGATCGATGCCTTTAGCTGGAGCAGGCACCGCATCGGTCGGCCGGGTCGCCGCCGACGCACTGCGCTGGCAAAGAAATCTTGCGCTCTTGATCGTCGTAACGCCCATGCTCGGTGTACTGGGTGCCGGGTATCTCGCTTACACCAGCGGCGTGAGCATCATCGACATCGCATTGCTGCTCGTTATGTACGTGGCAAGCGTCATTGGTGTCGAGGCAGGCTTCCACCGACACTTCACACATCGCGCCTTCGCCGCGCATCCCACCGTACGTGCGCTCCTCGCGATTCTCGGGTCCACTGCCGCTCAGGGTCCGGTGCTGTTCTGGGCCGCGATGCACCGTGAGCACCATGCGCATAGCGATCGACCGGGCGATCCCCACTCTCCTCGTGCCAGTTCAGAAGGCGTGATGGCAGCAATGCGTGGTTTATGTCACGCACACGTTCTGTGGTTGTTCAAGCCCCTGCCACAGGATTTCGCGGCACGTGTCCCCGACCTGTTGCGCGATGGCTTCGTATTTCGTCTGCATCGGAACTATCCCTGGTGGGTCATTCTAGGTCTGGTCTTGCCAGCGTTACTCGGCGGCTTGCTCACTCAGAGCTGGCGAGGCGCTTTGAGTGGATTTCTGTGGGGCGGTCTGGTTCGCGTATTCCTCGTGCACCACGCAACCTGGAGCGTGAACTCCCTCTGCCATAGCTTTGGCAGTCGACCATTCAACACCGGGGACCGCAGCACCAACAATCCGCTACTTGTACTGAGCTCGCTCGGCGGATGCTGGCATAACAATCACCATGCGTTTCCAACGCTGGCCAGGCTTGATTTTCGCTGGTGGCAACTGGATATCTGTGGGTGGTTCATCCGCTTGCTTCAAATCGCAGGGCTTGCCTGGAATGTGCGCGTGGTCGACAAGCGAACGCTCGGCTTGCGCGCCACAACCGATGCGACCAAAAGGCAGGGTGAGTCCCCATGAACGTCCACCAACCCACTGCCGGCGCCGTAGTCACGCTTACACGGCCAGAGGTCTTACGTATTCAGCGAGCAATCGCACTGGCAGTTGTCCTGCTCCCACTCCTGGGAACGATTCTGGCTCTCGTCCTGTGGTTCCGTAATGGCATCCACGCAATCGAGCTTGCAAGCCTTGTCGCAATGTATTTACTGAGCATGCTCGGCGTCACGGTGGGGTTACATAGATATTTTGCCCACCGCTCCTTCAAGACCGGGCGCTTCATGCAGATCTTCCTCGCGGTTGCCGGTTCGATGGCGGCCCAGGGGCCCATATTGTTCTGGGTATCTACCCACCGCCGACATCACGCCCATAGTGATCATGAAGGCGATCCCCACTCGCCCAATCTGCATGGGGATGGTCTGGCGGGCACCATGCGCGGACTGTGGCACGCGCACATTGGATGGATGTTCGAAGGATCACTCGCGGACGTTGCGCACTACGCCCGCGACATACTCAGAGATCGCACGTTGCTTCGCATTCACCAGACCTACCTGCTATGGGTGTCGCTCGGCCTTGCCCTACCCGCCTTGGCCGGCGGCCTGATCACCGGCACTCTGGAGGGGGCCTTTGTCGCATTTCTCTGGGGTGGTCTGGTTCGAATCTTCTTGGTGAATCATGCCAGCTGGTGCGTTGGCTCTGTCTGCCACCGCTTCGGAACACGCCCATTCGATACCAGAGACAACAGTGCCAACAATTACACCGTAGCGCTGTTGGCCTTTGGGGAAGGACTACAAAACAATCATCACGCGTTCCCCGCATCCTATCGTCACGCTGTGTATTGGTGGCAACCCGATCTCAGTGCCTGGGTCATCTGTCTGATGAAGTATCTGGGGTTGGCATGGGCACTCAGGGCGCCATCGGCCCAGGATGTACGAAACGCACGGCTACGCTAGAGAAGCGCCGATCTGTTCCATGGGTCAAAGAGCGTTTTCCCAATCGTTCAGCTACCGAGCGCATGAGGCACCTTTACATGTCAGAAACCAGGACATCAAAAATGACCGGGCTATTTACAAGTGTGCAAAGACTCCTGCCAGGAAGGCATCGGGAACGCCAGCAACGCGTCGTCAGGAGCGAACAGGAGATTCGGGAGTGGGTCGTCCAACGAGTTGCGCAGACGCTCGGCATCGAGCCGCAGGAAGTCGACCCGGAGGTCCCGTTCGCGGAGTACGGCTTTGACTCGCGTACCGCGGTAGGGCTCTCGGGTGAGCTCGAGGGGTGGCTCGGACTCGAGCTTGCACCAACCTTGGTCTGGGACCACCCGACCATCGCGTCGATGGCGAATTTTCTGGCTGCCGAATGCCAGGCCCAAACCGGAAACGGCGGTAATCAATAGGATTCTTTCAGGCTACCTCGCCGCGGGCAGCTGACACGGCACCAGACAAACCTCAGGCCATCCACATAGACACAGTAGGCAAGTGTTGCAGCACACCGGCGCCGACGCGACCAGGTACACGATAGCTGTGGGCTGAACGCTGCTGCGCCATCGCGCACGGCTGTGCCGGCCATGCATGCACCCCGCTGCGACGATGTCGTAGCCATGGGTCGGGTGGCGCACTCGGCGCTGCGAATCAATTTCCGCGCGGGATCGCTCGCTTCGAGTCGATACTGGCACGGCTGGGCACCTTGACATCCCAAACGAGCCCGACGCGTTTCAGCACGCTCACAACCCACCATGTCATGTCGATCTCCCACCACCGAAGACCGACCTTGGCCGATGTCGGAAAGGCATGATGGTTGTTGTGCCAACCGTCGCCCAGAAAAATGATGGCGACGATGACGTTGTTGCGGCTGTCGTCATTTGATACGAACGGACGTGTGCCAAAGAGATGGCAGACGGTGACGATGCCCCACCAAAGAGCGTGCTGACCAAGAAACATGCGGACCAAGCCGCCCCAGATGAATCCCGTCCAGGCGCCGCTCCAGCTGGCCGTCAACAACCCGCCCAACACGGTCGGAATAGCGAGCCCGAGTAGTACCCATCCCCAATAGAATCGGTCAATCCACCAGATACGTCGGTCCGCGAACAGATCCTGCGCATAACGCGAGGCGTGAGCCGCGGTGCACTCGGGGTTGAACATCCAGGCGATGTGCGCGTGCCAGGCACCGGCCAGGCGCTGACCGAAGCTCGCACCGTGGACCCTTGGCGAGGGCGAATGAGGGTCCTCGGCATGATCGCTGTACATGTGATGGCGGCGGTGAATCGCCACCCACCATATGGGAGGACCGTGCGCAGCCATGCAACCGACGATCACCAGCACTGCCCTGAAGAATGGGCTGGTCTTCATCGAACGATGTGTCAGGTATCGATGATATCCAAGCTCAACACCCAGTATCGTCACCACATACATGAAGACCAACAGCGCTATGTCGACCGCGTGAATGCCGTAGTGCCACCACAGCCACATGGCGTACACAGTGCCGAGCGTTGGCAGCACGACCGTTGCCGCCGATACCAGTTGATAGGAAAGATTCGCCGACGCCGTTCCCGGCAGCTGTTTCGTGTCCTGCGCCTTGCTTTGCGTATCGATGACAATCGGATTCATGGGCGACATACCGAATTCCTGATGTTTTGATCCGGAAGAAGCACGGCAGCAGCCGACCTTGACTTCGCTGGAGGGTAAACCCGGAATCAATCCCATTCAATGATAGGGCGAAGCGCGATAAGGTCCCGTGACCCCGGTCCTGTTATTGACATGAGGCTTGCATGACGCATCGCCGGACTGTGGTCTTGCGGGGGTGCCCTGGCAGGATTCAGTCCCCGTTTCAACGACTGCCACATGCCAGGCGAACCAGGCGAATCCGTGACGGCGGGACCGGGAACACCCCGGTGGGACGGGTCGGAGCCGGGCCAGGCTCTGTGCACGGAGGGGAGCAGCCGGGGGCCAGACGGGCCCCTTCCCCATTGCCGCCACTGGGTGCTAGGGGAAGAGGCCCCGGCGTTGGGCATCGATATGTGTACCGGTTCTGCCCGAGGGTCGGAGTCTTACTGCGGTTCGCCGGCCATCGAGCAGCGGGTATGCCGCATCAGCAGACTTCGGACATCGCTCGTGCGTTCTATGAGCGGGCCCGCCGCATACGAAACGCGAAGCCCGCAAGGACTGAGCCGAACAGCCATGCTGCAGCCGGGACCGGGACCACGGCCGGCGTACCTTCGAAAAGAATATCGTCGACGAAGATGTTCTCGTTCGAAGCATCGATGTCGGCCGAGATGATGAGACTCAAACTCTGGGCGTCGAGATTCTCGGCCAGGATCAGCTGGTCGAGGTCAACCGACAGACTTTCCCAGACCGAAGGTGTGCCGTCCGCGGACACGCTACCTTCGAGCTCTGCTTCTCCCCACAACAGGACGCCGACGCGCTTGGAACCATCGGAGATGTCAACGCTGAAGAGATCGTCGGACTCGAAGGGGGAGTCAGCAATCCAGAAGTTCAGCGAAAGGGTTCGACTGGCGAAGCCGCTGAGGTCCAGCGCCTCGAAGACCAGATCCAGACGGCCATCGCCATCATTGAACTCGAAATTGTGCTCGATGCCGGAGGCAACAATCGTTCCGTCCGACGCGGTATCTGGCGTCGTGCTGAACGAACCGACGCTGTTCACGCCGATCAGATCCGAGACATCCCCGATTGCAGTAACCGGCCCTACGCCTACACCACGGGTATCGTTCCAGGTCGTATGGAAATCCAGCCCCGGGCCGCCGTCGTTGCGACTGCCCGCATTGGTAAGCGTAGATCCCGATGTCACGCTATCGCGATTCGATGTTCCGGCATCGCTCAGCGAATTAAAATCCTGAGACGCAATGACCATTGCTTGCGCCGCAGGTGCAGCGGCCAGGATGAATGCGGCCGCAATAGCTGTCTTCCGTATCATGCGAAACTCCTCGCCATGACGCTGTAGATCAAGATTCAAGCTTTGGATGATTCGGGTATGCACGCGGGCATACGTAAGCCACAGGCCCGAACCACATCGACTGTCCCCAGATGACCGCCTCTGCCCTGTTCTCGTCGGAACTCCAGCCTGCGGTTCCTAAAGCGTTCCCCCTCGCGCGTCGCAGCTCTTCTACAAACATCAGATCACAGCCCAAACGACTGACACGCTCGCTCCAGGCACCTGTTCGCCAACCATGCCCGGTAGTGAACAGTCGCGCCCCAAATCAGCTACGAACTGCCACCGACCGTAGCATAGCCGCGCGGCACCATCCAATGCGGACTTATCCTATGACCAAAAGGATTCTTCCCTTAGCAGCGTCCGGTTTCTTGAACTCTCCTGAGTATGTTTTTCGGGCCGTCAACTCTGACATCGGAATGGGGGTTTTGGTAGAGGCTCGCTACCAGCCGGATTCGCATTCACGCACAGTCAGACTGCCTGGCTCCATCCAGCCAGCATAGCCGCGCTCGACCAGGCCGTTGGGCCGCCCGGACCGAGGTCCAGGTCGACCTTCGGAGCGACCTCGGATGAATGCTCGAGGCACTGCAAGATGGCGCGCTGAGCGAATTTCGTCGCACCAGCCGGGTAGCGGTGGCCGCTATTCGCGTAGCCAGCAACTGACCTGCCCAGCGCCGTGTGAACCTTGGAATCCAGGGACCGATGATCGCCTGCCGTGGACGGCAACTCATCATGCCAGGAGTCGGGCCCAGGCCCCTGCCGCTTCAGGTCTGAAACCCGCGTTCACGTCCGTTCAACGGTGTGACCGTGAGCCTTGACGAGCCGTAGCCGGCACCTCAGGCTACCGCTCGGCGATCAGGCCCTGCGAGTCATATTTTCAGGTCTATCGCGGCTCGAGGTGGCGCGACCAACCCGGGTTCGCTCGAGCCAGCCGAGCACAGCACTTTCGACCCCGAAGTGGTGGAGTCGTACTTCCGAGGACAACCTGAAAGAAAAGAACCCGGGGAGATGGAGCCGCTGGTCATGCGCAATGGAACGCCGGGCTACTACTGTGCTCGGCTGGAGAGCACCGTCGACACATCACTCCGCCTGCTCGATCCGGCGCATGTACGTCCCGGCCGCAGTCCGGAGTTCCAAGTCCGGTGTTCAGCGTCGTGCGCGAGTTGAGACACAGGTCCTTGCCGATGTGCCATTCGCCA
>JAGRHX010000836.1 GCA_020444775.1 Gammaproteobacteria bacterium | reverse complement strand
CTGGGTTTCGACCGGGTCGAGGTCCTGGTCGAGGATGTCGTTGAGCTGGTTCATGCGGAATCTCCGGGCGCCTTGGCCGCGCCGATGCGCAGCCACTCGATATCCGGCCAGTTTAAGGCAATGGGGTCCAAGTGGCACACCGATCGGGCGAATTGGCGGCACCAACCGAGCCCGGGGCATCGCAGGTCGAACACGGTTGCGGTGCCTGATCACGCCAAGTCTGAAATTCCATCCGTCCCCGCGCTCACTCCGTGGCGCCGCCATTCGCGGATACCTGCGGGATGCCTGGGTAGCCTCTGGCCGATCGCTCTTTGAATCGCCGATCGATCGTTAGCGGATGCATTGCATTGCACCCCATGGCCATTCTCGATCCAGAGTGTCGGGTCCATCCATGGACTGCACTGATCCGTTCATCGTATGCAAGGAGACATGGAAGATCCGGCAGCTCCTGCTGCGTGACCGACGGGAAGGGCACAATCAGAGCCGCCAGGGCACACTTCACGAAAGAGAAATGGCGAATGCTGCATCCGTCATTTCTTTTGTAATTGTAATCGAATCTGGTTTTTGTATACTGACTTTCCCCTATTGGAGGAGTTGGACATGGAACGTCGTGATCTGTGGCGGCATGTGCCGCTTGCATTTGTAGTGGCGATGGCATTGACGCTGGCCTCGGGATTGTCGCCGATCTTCCCGCTCCGCCAAGCCCTGGCCGCCGGAACTTCCGCCCAGGCGGCAACCGCGGCCCTGGACGCTGCGCCCACGCATATCGCCGAGACCGGGACAATGGCGGGCCAGGCGGGCACCGATGGAGGCGCCGCCACTTATCAGGTTCCCATTGTGGTGCCGCCCGGTCGCGCCGGCATGCAGCCATCCTTGTCCCTCAACTACAACAGCCGCAATGGCGACGGCATTGCCGGCATGGGTTGGTCGATCTCCGGATTGAGCTCCATTCACCGTTGCCCGCAGACTCCCGAACAGGATGGCGCAACCCGAGGGGTGAGCTACTCCTCGACGGACCGCTTGTGCCTTGATGGCCAGCGCCTGGTCAGCGTCGACGGCGGCTATGGAAACTCGGGTACGGTCTATCGAACGGAAATCGACAGCTACGCGCGCGTGACCCAGATGTCGGGAAACCTGGCGTCGTCCACGACTTGGTTCAAAGTGGAACAGAAGAACGGTCGAATTCTCAACTACGGCAACAGCGCAAACTCTCGAGTCCAGCCGGCGGGTGCCGCTGCGCCCCTGAGCTGGCTGGTCGACAAGGTCCAGGACAGGGTCGGCAATTTCCAGAGCTACAGCTACACCAATTTCGGCAATGGCGAAATCTTGCTTGGAACCGTTACCTATACGGGCCTGGATACGAGCCTGGGTACAGTGGCCGGCAATCGCAGCGTCGAGTTCAGCTACCAAACGCGCACGGCTGCCGCGGCAGGCGCCCAGGATATCGCCTCAAGCGCACTGGCGGGCGGAATGACCCTGCAGACCCGAGCGCTTGAGTCGATCCGCAGCAAAATCGATGGAGCCGTTGTTCGCAAGTACGTCCCCGCTTACGAGAAGGCAAGATACAGTGGCCGTCTGCTGATGACGTCACTGAAGGAATGCGCAGGCGAATTTGCCCCCTGTCATCCGCCTACGCTGTTCTCCTACAACGACGGCGACTTGAATTTCCAGCTCAAGTCCCTGGCGGGACTGGGCTT
Organism: Gammaproteobacteria bacterium; assembly: GCA_020444775.1. The sequence continues at coordinate 598 of JAGRHX010000836.1, read as the reverse complement.
GGCTTCGCCGCTGCCGGATTCCGGCGAAAACAATGAGCTTTATCAATTGCGGGTCGCTGGAGATTATGACGGCGACGGTACGCGCGAAGCCGTGGTGAAGGTGGCGGCCGGGCCGAACTCCGGTGCCTATCTGACCCAGTTCACAGGAGATAGGCGGGCGAACATCTCCGCTTCGATTACCGGAGCCTATGGCGCGCTGGGATCGCCGCAGGTATCGGAAGCCGATATGGACGGCAGCGGACGTGCCGCGTTGATCGGCCTTCCGCAGCTCGACACCTCAAACGTGGCGTTTGGGCTGTGGAATTATCAGGCCTACCCCCGTGGCGCGCCTGCCAGCGGAAATCCGTTTGGAAAGGTTCGCACCGATATCGCGCTGCCCGGATTCGCGATTGGAATTCACAAGCAGGTCCTCGCCGCTGACGTCGATGCTGACGGCAAGACCGATGTGCTTACGATCGCGCCTGAATCCTGCGGCAGCGATGGCTTCGGCAACCGCAACGGCGTGTTTCTAAATAGAAATGTATCAAACGGCCAGTTCGTTATCGGAACGGAGGTTCACTTCGAGGCGCGACGCCTGCTGTTCTGCCTGCCACGCATT
>JAGRHX010000054.1 GCA_020444775.1 Gammaproteobacteria bacterium | reverse complement strand
GCAGGCATATTCCCACTGCGCCTCGCTCGGCAGGTCCATCGACCACGAGCCCAGGCCAGCCGCGTCGAGCTGAGCGGCGAGCGCTTCGCGCAGCACCCGGCAGAAGTCCACCGCCTCGTGCCAGCTCATGTTCTCGGCGGGGTGCAGGGCCTGGCCATGGAATTCGTTGCGATGTCGCGCATACAGATGCGCGTACTGCGCTTGGGTAACCGGAAATATTCCGAGCCAGAAGGGCTGTGTGATACGCACCTGATGCGCCGGCTCTTCCCAGGGATCGTAGCCGCGCGAGCCCATACGGAACTCACCGGGTGGGACCTGACGTAGCTGTAGGGTCACACCGTCCGAGAGTTCCAGGGTCAGGGTTTGCATGACGTGTGGGGTTGTTCGTGGACTGAGGGCGCAACGGTAGGCCGACTGGCCGAGAGAACGCGATGCAGCGTGACGGTCCGACGACTTACGAGAAGAATGTTCAGCTCCGGCAGCTTCGGTTCGATCGCCAAGAGGTCCGGGAATAGCCGATACGACACGCTCAACGCTCCCCCGAAACGCCCTACCGGTCGTAACCTGCGCCCGGCGCTGGCATGGCGCCTTGCGCGGCGTCCCGCCGCGCCGTTGCCACGCCCTCGCCGGCCCTCAACCCGCACTCGACGGACCGGGAAACAGACCGACCCGAAAGCCCAGGTACCGGCCGCGAAGCGAGGGCCTGCCCGAGACGCGATCCGCGGCACGGCAGTGCGCGGCCGTGTCGCCCCACCCGCCACCGCGGACCACGCGGCCGGGGTCCTCACCGCCGACCATTCGCGCGGTCACCTCGGGGTCACACACCCCATCCACGCGCTTGCGGTACGCGTCCGCGTCCCAGGCATCCCGACACCATTCCCAGACGTTGCCGTGCATGTCGTACAGACCGAAGGCGTTGGCCCGCTTCTGCCCCACCGGCCAGGTCGTCCTTTGCGAATTCCCGTCGAACCAACCGACCTCGGCCAACGCCGCCTCGCCGTCGCCCGAGTGATACTCACCTTCGCCACCGGCCCTGCATGCGTACTCCCACTGCGCCTCGCTCGGCAGGTCGAAACGGTGACCGGACAAGCCCTCGCGCTCCAGCTGCTCGGCACAGCGGGCCTGCAGCCATTCGCAAAACCGATGCGCCGCGTCCCAGGACACGCTGTCCACTGGTCGCTCGTCCTCGCCGTGGAAATCATTCTTGTGCCCCGGGTCGCACAGCGCGTACTGCGCCTGGGTCACCGGATACGTGCCCAGATAGAACGCCCGGGTGATCCGGACCCGATGTGCCGGCTCCTCGTGCGGGAACTTGCCGCGCGAGCCCATGCGAAACTCGCCCCTTGGGATCCAGCACATACTCAAGCTGGTCCCGTCACCGAGCCTCAGCGTCAGTCCCGGCTTGTCCTCACTCATCGCATCCATTCCGATCCGCACCGACTGGATCACCAGCATTGCATATGTCATGGGCTCCAGGCCCTGAACCAGAGTCTGCCATGAATCCACTCGACCTGGCGTTGCACGCCCGCGCCCGGCCGCACTACCCTCGACACAATCACCGGCCAGGCGCCTTCGAGCACGGCTCGCTCGATTTTGTAACGGAGACTGCAGATGGATGAGGGATCGGTCATCGACATACGCGCGGCCAAGCCCGACCTCACGCCGCTACAGGGCCGCGATGCCAAGGTGCGCAAGATCGTCATCGGCGAATCGCCGACCGCCGATGATCCCGAGCCAATCGACCTGCCCGGGCTGCCGGCCTTCGAATCCGACTATAGGGGCCTCACCCATCTGTATCTGTGGCGGACACGCGCGCTGCAGCGTTTGCCGGCGCTGCCGCGCGGGCAGCAGGTGATCGAGATCCGTGACGCGCCGGATCTCACGGCAGTCAAGAACTTGCCGGCAACGCTGGAATCGATCGTCATCGAGGACTGTCCTGCGCTGAACGTTCTCCCAGAGCTGGACGGATGCAGCTGGCCACGGCTGACCGAGCTGAGCCTCGCCGGCTGCACCGGTATCGACCCGCAATGGATCCATGGTCTGATTCGGGCCGCGCCGGTGCTGCATCATCTGGACCTGTCCCGCTGCACTCAGGTTGAACGGCTGCCCGGGCAGCTGCCGGTCGGACTGCAACGGCTGGAGCTGAACGGCTGCGCGGCATTGCGGGGTCTACCGGTCCTGCCGGTCGGTCTGCATCGTCTCGGGCTGCGCGAGGCCAGCGCGCTCGAAGCGATACCGGATCTCAGCGGCCTTGCCGCGCTCGATTATCTGGATCTGGCCTTCACCCGCGCGCTGCGCGGCCTGCCCGAGCTGCCGCCCACGTCGTCAGAGGCCGATGGCGGCGAACGCATCCGCCCACGCAGCCTGTTCCTGTTCGGCTCAGGCATCACCCAGCCGCCCGCCTCCGAGCACGGCGAGCATCCGAACGACAACGTCGCGCTATCGACCCGCGAGTACCAGAGCGACGTGGCGCTCATCGGGCGTGGCACGGTGCGCCGCTGCAAGCTGCTGCTGCTCGGCAACGGCGGCGCCGGCAAGACCTGCCTTGCGTTGAACCTGAACCCACACTATCGGCTCGACAACGACTACCGGGGCAGCACCCACGGCATTCAGCTCTGGGACTGGCCGGACTACGAGGCGGACACCGGCAACGCCAACCTCGGCGTCAACCTGCACCTGTGGGACTTCGGCGGCCAGGAGATCTACCACAGCACCCATCGGCTGTTCGTCCGTCACGGCTCGGTGTTCATCGTGCTCTGGGATCCAGCCCAGGACGGCCAGCAGCCGGCGCCCGAGGGCGCGCATCAGGACGTCTGGCAACCGCTACGCTATTGGCTGGATTACATCGAGGCCGAATGCCCGTACCAGCAGCCGCTGGTCGCGGTCGTCTGCTCGCATCAGGGCGATCGCTGGCGCAGCGATGACCAGACCACGAACCACGCGCTCAAGGCCGAGCTGCAGGCGCGGCTGCGCGAGCAGCTTGGCGATGAGTACGTCGAACGGGTGCCGCTGTTCGTGTTCGACTCGGTGCACGACCGCGGAGAGAAGAAGGCGCTGAGCGCCTGGATCGCGCGGTCGGTCGGCCAGATCGTGCAATCGCAGGGTAGCGTGGTGCCGACCCACTGGGAGATCGCCCAGGACCTGGTCGAAGGCTGGCTGCGCCGCCAGACCGGGCATCACGACCAAGCCGACGGCAGCCCGACCGACGAAACCGTGCCGCTGGACGAGCGACGGCTCGGCTTCGAGCAGTTCCACACCCGGCTGCGTGAGGCCATCGACCGGCGGCTCGCTACGCCCGACGCGCTGACCAGCTTCGAGCGACTGCGCCGCCACTGGGACCAGGGTCGCTTTCTCAGCGAGCAGCGCGTGCGACGCGTGCTGAGCTTCCTGACTCACAGCGGCTGGCTGTACTGGACGCCGGCGCTCGCCGATGCGCAGGTGATCATCGACCAGCCCTGGGCGCTGGCGCTGGTCTATGCCTGCCTCAACCGCGATCCGGACAGTTTCGTCTACAAACGGCTGACTGAGCAGCACGGCCGCTTCAGTCTCGAGGACTTGAAGCAGTGGTGCACCTACGAGCTCGACGGGCTGGGTCCGGACGACGAACGGCTGCTGCTCAGCTTCATGGAATCGCTCGGCGTCTGCCTGCGTCTGTCGCAACGCTGGCGGGTGCAGCCGGCCGTGGATGACCTCTGGATCAGCCCCACGCACCTACCGCCGGCCGAGACGCTCGGCGCTGCGCTGGAGCTGACGAGCACCAATGCCAGCGACCAGGTCGACGCCAGGCAGCTGCATCGCGGTCACTGGTTCGCGATTCTGCGGGCGGTCTGCGCACGCTACGGTGACTCGGCGGTCTATGCGCGCGATGCCTGTCTGCTGCGCGGCACGAGCTATCGCTGGACCGGTGAGCCAGGTGAGTGGCGTGCACGTCTTCGATTCACGCTCGACCAGCTCGACAGCCACGGCCGCGCAAAGCCACCCGGGCTCGGCGGTCGCATCGACATCGAGTTCGCCGGACCCGAGGCCGATGAACGCATCGCCGAGCTCAAGGCCTTCGTCAAAGCCTTCCTGCCTGGCTCGGAACGTCTGGCCGCGGACGCGGTGGCGCGATTCGACCAGGCCTTCATCGAACCCGGGGCGGATGCGAAGCGGGTGTTCTTCTCCTATGCCTGGGACCCCGAAGAAGGGCAAGGCGTGTACACCGAGCCGGTCGAAGTGCTGCAGGCGGCGCTGCTGCCCTATCAGGCCAGCGGTCAGCTCGGTCTGCTGCGTGACACGCTCGCCATGCGCCCCGGTGACTACATCAGCCGCTACGTCGCCGAGTCCGGTGCCGAGACCACCGATTGGGTGGTGGTCTTCAGCAGCGATCGCTACTGGCGATCCTGGTACTGTCTGATGGAGCTGGTCAGCCTGCGACGGGCGCTGGAGAGTCAACACAAGCGAGTGCAGGACTGCGTGCTGTTCATCGAGCAGCGAAGCGGCCGGTTCGAGAGCGCGGCCGACGTGCGAGGCGCCATGGACTATTGGCGGCAACAATCGCGTGAGACCTTGCTGAGCAGGTTCCCGCCCGCCATGCACAACCGCTCCCTCGATCCCGAGCACCTACGCGACCAGTACCTCAGCGTCATCGACTGGGCGTCCGGCGTGATGGGCGACGTGCTCGACTGCAGACG
>JAGRHX010000835.1 GCA_020444775.1 Gammaproteobacteria bacterium | reverse complement strand
CGTGGCACGCTTGCGGTCCCGGACGCGCACTCGATACGGCTACCCGACCCCGGCCAGCTGAATCTGGCCGGGGTGCGGGTCAGCGCCGAGCTCGCGCGTGCCAACCAGGCCTACCTGCGCGGCGACGGTGAGGCCGCGCTCCAGGCGCTGGCGCCGGCCGATGCGGCGCCCACGGCACCACTGACCCGCTGGCACCACTCACATCTGCGCGTCCAGGTGCTGATCATGATGGGTCGCGCCGCGGACGCCGAGGTCGAGGTGCAGCGCACCGCCGAGCTGGAGATCGCGGCTCTAGGCACCGATCTGAACGCACGCGCGCTGCGTGGCGAGGCCCGCGCCTGGCTCGGCGACCTGGAAGGTGCCGAGCAGGATTTCCGCCAGGTGCTGACCGCCCTGGGCGACTGGCGCCCACCGACCCACATGGTCATGTCACCACCGGACATTCCCCAGCTGGTCGCCCTCACCCGCGCCCTGGTCCGCGCCCGACTCGGCCTGGCACTCAGCCTGTCGATGGCGGGTCGCTACGATCAGGCGCTCGTCGAGGGTCGCCAGGCGCAGTCGGTGCTGGACGATGTCTTCTATCTGCTGTTCCATCCCGCCGCACGACACTGGCTGGGCGTGGACAGCGACATGTTCTACGGCTATGGCCTCAATCAGGGCGTGCTGGGTGCTGCGCTGTTGGTCAGCCAGGGCGACGAGGCCGCGTCCCGCGCACGCCTGGAACGCGCCCACGGCTTCTTCGACGCGCTCGGTTTCACCACCGGTAGGGTGTTGGTCGATGGCATGTACGCGCGGGCGCTGCTCGATGCGGGCCGGCCGCAAGCCGCGATCCAGACCGCGAACCGGGTCGCCGAGCAGGCCGCTGGCGCGGGATTGCTGGACCTGGTCTGGCAGCTGCACGCGCTGCGTGGCCGGGCGCTGCTCGCCGATGGGCATGAGGACCTCGCGGAACAGGCTCTGCGACAGGCCCAGGAAGGGCTCTAGCTGGTCTCCGGAGCACTGGCCAGCGACCGCGCCAAACGCCGCTTCGGCGTCGGCAAGGAATATGTCACTCGAACGCTCAGCACACTGTCCGCGGCGCGCGCCGACTGGCCGGCATTGTTCCACGATCTGGAAAATGGTCGCGCCCGAGCCTTCGTCGACCTGCTGGCGCGACGCGACATCGAAGGCACCGGTCCCGGCGCGCCGCTGGCTCGCGAGGTGCATCGCATCGACCGGCAGATCCAGCGCGGCCGGGTGCTGCATGCGGCCAGTGGCGCCACGGGTCCGGTGCCGGATGAGCACGGCCTGCTCGTCGAGCGTAAGCGCCAGATCGCGCTGCTACGCCGTCTGGACGCCGATCTCGCCCAGACCGTCGCGGTGCAGGTGCCGCCACTGCCTCGGATCCGCCATCGACTCAGCCGTGGCGAGGCGCTGGCCTACGTGATGCCGTCCGACGGGCCGCGTAGCGCCTACCGGCTGCTGCTTGTCGATGCCCACGGCGCACGCTTGGTGGATACCGGGGTCGACAGCGTCGCGCTACGCCGGGTGCTGCGCACGCTGTCCAGCGAGCGCGCCAGCCATGGTGCGCAGACCCGGCGGGTCGAGCAGCTGTCGACGCAGCTCGCGTTGCAACGCTGGGCCCCGCGTGCGCGGCTCTACCTGGTGCCGAGCGGCGATTTTCATCTGATGCCGTGGGGCGCCTTGGATCTGCCCGAAGGGCTCGAGATCGTCGTGCTGCCGACCGGCAGCTGGCTGACCCGCCGGCCACCGTCGGGTGACTTCGAGACTCGCGCGGTGGTGGTGGGCGCGCCGGAGTTCGGTGAGCAATTCCCGCCGCTGCCCGGCGCGCGCAGCGAAGCACGACTCATTGCCCGACAGTACGGGGTCGATGCCATTCTTGGCACCGAAGCGACCCTGGCCGAGGTTCGTGCACGGGTCGGCACGGGCAGTCAGGTGCTGCATCTGGCCACCCACGGCGCGTTCGATGCGCGTGCCCCGCTGCACTCCGCGGTGGTGCTGAGCGATGGCCGGCAAGCACGCAGCGTAACCGCGCTGGATCTCTTCGAGCAGCCCCTGCACAGCCGGCTGGTCGTGCTCTCGGCCTGTGAGAGCGGTCTTGCCCAGGGCGAGGCCGGTGACGACTATCTGGGCCTCGCGCGCAGCTTCTATCTGGGCGGCGCGGTCTCGGTGTTGAACAGCCTGTGGCCGGTGGCCGACGAGCCCACCGCACGTTTCATGCAGGTCTTCCACGAGCATGCCCGACGCGGCGAGTTCGCACGCGGCTGGCGCGCGGCCCGGGATCGCCTGCGCGACGAGGGTCTGCCACCGTCGAGCTACGGCGCCTTCGTACTCGGCGGCAGCGCAGCGCGTAGCTGAATTACGATTGCGCCATGCTGATTAAGGTCCGAGGTCATTCGCACCGATACGCTTGGGGTAGGCGTTGCGCGGCCGTGAGCCGTCCGCCAGCACATACCCCTGACAAGCGCAACCGGAAACCTCGGCCAGCCAAGCATGAGTCTTCGCTTCAAACTCGCTTCCCTGTGCGGAATCCCGCTCGCCGGTCTGATCCTGTCGGTGATCCTGACCCACTACCTCGACGCCACGGTGCGCGACGAGCTGCATGGCATCCTGGACAAGCATCTGATCGCCGCGGAGACCGCGCGCAAGATGCAGATCGACGTCATCCAGGTGCAGCAGTGGCTCACGGACATATCAGCCACGCGCGGCCAGGACGGTCTGGACGATGGCTTCGACGAGGCCCGCGCCAGTCGTCAATCTTTCCTGGATGGCATGGACCGCTTCCGCGCCTGGTTCGAGACCGACGGCGACACCGAGCACGTGCAGCAGCTCGATCGCCTGTCGGTCGCTTTCGAGGCCTATTACCAGACCGGCGTGAAGATGGCCAAGGCCTATGTTTCCGGCGGCAGCCCGGCCGGCAACGCCCTGATGGGTGAATTCGACGCCGCGGCCGAAGCCCTGACAGGCGCCTTCGAGCCGTTCGTCAACGAGCAGCTCGATCGAATCAAGAGCTCGGTGGTCGCGGTCAACGAGGCTGGCGATCGGGCGGCCTGGCTACAGTGGCTGGTCGGCGCGGTGCTCGCGCTCGGCACCGTGGTGCTGGCCACCTTCACCATCCGATCGATCACCCGGCCCATCGAGACCGTCGCCGATTCGCTGGCCGAGAACGCACAGGCTTCAGCCGAGGCCAGCGCGCAGATGGCGGAATCCAGCCAGGCTTTCGCCCACAGCGCCAGTGAGCAGGCCGCCTCGCTGGAGCAGACCGCGAGCTCACTGGACGAGATCGCAAACCTCATCGAGCGCAGCGTGCAGGGCGCGCGCAATGCCGCGGAGCTCTCCAATCAGAGCCGTATCACGGCCGACGCGGGCGGCGAGGACATGCGCATGCTGAGCGCGGCCATGGACGAGATAGAGTCGTCGACCGCGAGCATGGAGCGCAGCATCGCGACCATCGACGAGATCGCGGTGCAGACCAACATCCTGTCGCTGAATGCCGCGGTCGAGGCAGCCCGCGCCGGTCAGGCCGGCCTCGGCTTCGCGGTGGTCGCCTCAGCATTCCAATCGATGGCCCAGCGCAGCGCCGCGGCGGCCCAGACCACGGCCCGGGAAATCGCCGATTCCATCGAGAAATGCCGACGCGGCGTGGAGATCTGCTCACGAGTCGGCAACAGCCTGGTGTCCATCGTCGAGAAGGCCACCGAGGTCGATGAGCTGGTCGCCGAGATCGCTCACACCTGCGCAGAGCAGAGCGATGGCATCAACCAGATCCGTGGCGCCATGTCGCTGATGGACGAGGTCACGCAACGTAACGCCGCGACCGCAGAGGAGACGGCGACCGTCGCCGAGCGACTGCGCTCACAGGCACAGATGGTGTCGAGCTCGGTGGAGGAGCTGCGCAACCTGCTGTCCAACGCGGCGACCGGGCACGGCGAAGGTGCAGCGATCTCGAAGCACGGTCTGGACGCTCAGACGAGCACCGGATCGAGCTGGTCGGCGCGTCGCTCCGGCACGCGCGAGGAGCCCGGACACCATTTCGACGACCTCGATGTCGAGGAATCGTTCTTCGGAACCTGAGGCCACGCAACCCGCCCGCGTCACTCAACTTCACTTTGGTGCTGGCGACGCACGATGCCCGCCTCACTCAATCCGGAACAATTCCACCGTCGACGTTTAACGACTGGCCGGTGATGTTGCGCGCGCCGGGTGAGGCGAGGAACACAACCATGGCCGCGATGTCCTCGGGGTCATTGACCCGACCGAGCGGGATGACCGATGCACGGCGGCGCTCCATCTCCGCGAGATCGACGCCCTCCTGCTCGGCGCGCACGCGTAGGTTGGCCTCGGACAGCGCCGTTCGCGTCACCCCGGGACAGACGGCGTTGACGTTGATGTTGTGCCGGCCGAGCTGTTGCGCAGCGGTCTTGGTGAGGCTTATCACCGCGCCCTTGCTCGCCGCGTAGGCAGCGTTCGAGGTGCCGGCGTAGCCCTTGCCCGCGATCGAGGCGATGTTGATGATGCGTCCGCCGCCTGCGGGGATCATCACGCGCGCGGCGCTCTGCAAGCAGAAGAACACGCCCTTGGCGTTGACCGTATGGATACGGTCCCAGTCCGCCTCGGTGAGATCCATGATGTCCGCCCTGCGCGTGACACCGGCATTGTTGACCAACGTGTCGATACGGCCATAGGTGTCCATCACCCGCTGGATCATCGCCGCTATGGACTCGACGCGACCGACGTCGACCATCACCGCCATGGCCCGCCGCTGACGCTGCTCGATGTCGCCGGCCGTGCGCTCGGCCCGCTCGATATCGATGTCCGCCACCACCACGGTCGCGCCCGCCTCCGCGAGCGCGCTCGCCGACGCCGCGCCTATCCCCTGTCCCGCGCCGGTCACCACTGCAATCTGTCCATCGAGAATCATCCGTCATCCTCCCACGATCGTCCGCCGCACTCGGTGCTCGCCAGCATAGGCCGCGGCGACGAACTGCACCAGCGGCCGCCCGCGGCAGTCGCCGTTACGCGCCACGCAAGCAAACGTTGCTCGCCACGATCTACTCGTGCGCGGCACTTCGCCATAACGTGGGTCATCGGTCGCGGCACGACCACGGCCAACCGGGAAACGAAGAACCAAAGCAAGGGAAGACCCGATGCCACAGGCAGACTCACGCTCGCCGACCCCACTCGCGCGCACCGCGCTACTGGCCCTGCTGTTCGCGCTGCTCGGCGCCCAGCCCGTCGCCGCGCAACGGCCATCCGTCGTCGATCTCGCCGAGCGGGTATCGACACTGGAGAGCAGCGACCGCGACGCCACCGTGCAGCTGATCGTCGACCGGGTCGAGAAGGTCGACGACACACTCGAGATCCACGGTGTGAATTTCGACAACGGCACGTTTGCCACGGTGACCCTGGGCGGAGAGCCGATCAGCGTCGAGCTGGTCGAGCCGACCCGAATCGTCGCCGTGCCGTCGGCGCCGCTGCAGCCCGGCAGCTACGCGCTCACCGTGCAGACAGGCGACTCCCGCCTTCAGTTCGACGCCTTCGTCTTGACCGCTGGTGCGAGTGGCCCACCCGGGCCGATCGGCGAGACCGGCCCACGAGGCCCCGCCGGCCCCCGAGGCCCGGTTGGACCCCAAGGCGGACAGGGTCCTCGAGGTCTGCAAGGTCCCCAGGGTCCGAGCGCGGCCAACAGCGTCCGCGTGACACTGCGCACGGAATCTTGCGGTCGGACCAATAACTGCAGCTACTCGACGCCCTGCCCTTTCGGCTCGACCGTGATAAGTGGCGCCTGTGGCGACGCGGGCTCGGCAGGCGACATTCGGGTCATCTATTCCGGACCGCTGAACGGCTCGAGCGGCTCGGCGTGGGAATGCCGGGTCGTCAATCAGAACGCCTTCTCGTCTCGAACCGTCAATCTGCAGGCCATCTGTCTGGCGTTTTGAGCGCGACCGCCAGCCCCGAGCACGACCTCGAACCCGACTTCAGAAGGAACGCTTGACCATGCGCCTGAACCCGACCATCACCACACTGGCCCTGTTTCTCGCCATCGCGCCGAGCGTCGAAGCCGCGACCATGACCTTCACCGATCGGGCCGCCTTCGATGCCGCCATCGCCGGTTTCGATCAGCGCACGCTCGATTTCGAGTCCGAGAGCGCGGGCCGCATCATCGCAGACGGCGAAACACTCTCGGACGTCGGCTTTCACTATCCCGAGCTTGCGGGCCTCGGCATTCAGCTCGCGGTCACCGACGGTGCCGCGTTCAGTGGCGGCAGCCCGTTCAGCACGACCTCCGGCAGCAATTTCCTCGGCACCGATGATGGTGACCTGCTGCAGGACGGGGACGACATCGAGCTGCGCTTCCAGCCAGCGAACGCGCTCGGCTTGTATTTCATCACCGCCGACCTGCCCGGCCTGATTGCCGACGACGTCAGACTCACGGCCGGCACGGTCTCGATGAGCCTCGATCCGAGCGCGCCCGCGCTGATGCTGGCGGACGGCAGCATCGCCCTGTTTCTCGGCCTGCTCGATTCGAGTCAAACCTTCTCCTCGGCGCGTTTGAGCACCGGTCACGATGCGGCGACGGGCGCGTTCTTGTTCAACGTCGACGATCTGGTGATCGCGACCGCGCCGGTGCCGCTG
>JAGRHX010000834.1 GCA_020444775.1 Gammaproteobacteria bacterium | reverse complement strand
TCGGCGTCTCGGTGGTCAACGCGCTTTCCTCGGTGCTCGACCTCGTCATCTGGCGCAACGGCCAGGAACACTTCATCCGCTTCCGCCACGGCGATGCCGAAGGCCCGCTGGAGGTGCGCGGCCCCGCGCCCGAGGGCCAGAAGGGCACGCGCGTCACCTTCACCCCGTCGAAGGAAACCTTCACCAACGTCGACTTCGACTACGACGTGCTCGAACACCGGTTGCGGGAGCTTGCCTTCCTCAACAGCGGCGTGCGCATCCGCCTGGTCGACGAGCGCACGGTCGAGACGCGCGAGCAGGAGTTCTTCTACGAGGGCGGCGTGAAGGCCTTCGTTGCCTATCTCGACCGCAACAAGACCGCGCTCCATGGCGAGGCCCTGTGGTTCTCCGACGAAAAGGAAGGCATCGTCGTCGAGGTCGCCATGCAGTGGACCGACGCCTATCACGAGAACACGCTCTGCTTCACGAACAACATCCCCCAGCGTGATGGTGGGACTCATCTCGCTGGCTTCAGGGCCGGACTGACCCGTACGCTGAACAGCTATCTGGATTCGATAGGTCTGGCACAGAAAGCAAAGGTCGAGACGACGGGAGATGACATCCGTGAGGGGCTCACGGCCGTCCTGTCGGTCAAGGTTCCTGATCCGAAATTTTCCTCTCAGACCAAAGACAAGCTGGTCTCGTCCGAGGTCAAGCCAATCGTCGAGTCGTGCGTCTCGGAGAAACTCCAGGAGTTTCTTCTGGAGACGCCGATGGAAGCACGTGCGATAGCGAACAAGATTATCGAAGCCGCCCGAGCGCGCGAGGCGGCACGCAAGGCTCGTGAGATGACGCGCCGAAAGACCGCCCTGGATGTAGCGGGGCTGCCGGGAAAACTGGCCGATTGCCAGGAAAAGGACCCACGCGAGTCAGAGCTGTTCGTTGTCGAGGGAGACTCCGCCGGCGGATCCGCCAAGCAAGGCAGGGATCGGCGCTTTCAAGCAGTGCTCCCGCTGAAGGGCAAGATCCTGAACGTCGAGAAAGCACGCTTCGATAAGATGTTGTCGTCTGCCGAGGTCGGAACCTTCATCACCGCACTGGGTTGTGGCATCGGGCGTGATGAGTACGATCCGGACAAGCTCCGGTATCACCGTGTGATTCTGATGACCGATGCGGATGTTGACGGCTCGCACATCCGCACACTGCTGATGACATTCCTGTACCGGCAGATGCCTGAGCTCTTCGAGCGTGGGCACATCTATATCGCGCAACCGCCTTTGTACAAAGTCAAACGTGGCAAGCAGGAGCGCTACGTCAAGGACGATGCCGAGCTCAACGCCTATCTGGTCGATCTCGCGCTCCAGAACGCGAGTTTGCGCATGCCGGACGGGACTGTGGTAGATGCGGCCAGCCTGGAGTCCATCGCTCGTGATTATCTGTTGCTCGAAGCCGTCGTAAAGCGGCTTTCACGCCGACTTCCGCGCGAACTACTCGACGCAATTCGCGCCAGCTCACTGCTCGAGGGCGAGCAACTGGACAGTCAGTCGTCAGTCGTCGAATGGCTTGACGGGCTGGTGCAGCAGGCGCGACAGGGCCGCTTTGGTCTGACCGGGCTGAGCTATGACCTGGATTTCCAGGCCGGCGACGGATTCATTGCCCGATTGAGCGTGCACATACACGGCGTGGAAATCGAGCGGACCATTGGTGTGGAATTCTTTCGGTCAGCCGAGTATCGCAATCTCGTCACCCTCGGCCAGCATCTACATGGCGCTATCGACGGTGGTGTCGAGGTGGTGCGAGGAGAACGGTCGAAGCGGGTCGTGAGCTTTGCCGCCGCCCTCGACTGGCTGATCGTGGAGAGTCGGCGCGGACTGTCCCTGCAACGCTACAAGGGACTCGGTGAGATGAACCCGGAGCAGCTCTGGGAGACGACGATGGACCCCGAGACCCGACGTTTACTTCAGGTGAAGGTCGAGGACGCCGTTGCGGCTGACGAGCTGTTCACCACGCTAATGGGGGACCAGGTCGAGCCGCGTCGCGATTTCATCGAGTCGAACGCCCTGGCCGTCGCCAACCTGGATGCATGATGTAGGCTCGTACCGGCGTCCAGACCAGTACCGTCTGGACGCCGGCTAGCTTCAACCGTCGACTGACCGCATGGGCAGTCGCTCCGGTCGTCAGGACGTCGTCAACGATTGCCACCGTAGCAGCCGGGCTATGTGACTTCCAATCCTCGCCGAAGGCGCTCAGCTGGAAGGCATTGCGTACGTTGCGTAACCGTTCATTCGCGCTCAGTTCACTCTGCGGACGGGTTTCCACACAGCGCACTATCAGCCGTTCCTCGACGGCGATCCCCAGGTCTGCACCCAACCATTGCGCGATCTCCAACGCCTGGTTGAAGCCACGTTGGCGAAAACGGCGCTGGTGCAGGGGTATCGGTACGAGCAGATCCGGGAGCCGGATATCAGCGGCCGGGTCAGCCTGGCGATGCTGGTGCACGGTTGGCTCTCGCCAGATAGCCTTCAGATGCTGGGCAAGGCACGCCGCGAGGGCCCGCGTCACGGACCGTTCCTTGCCGAATTTGAACCGCATGACCAGGTCACTGACCGGTGGCGCGTAGACCAATGCCCCCTGGTAGCGGTCGAACGCGGGTGGTCGGGCAATGCAGCGTCCACAACGTCGGGCCAAGAGAGGGCTTGATGTAGCTTCGTGCTCGGGTATGTGTCCAGTAACCGGATCTGTCTGGCAAACAGATACGGAAATACGCTCACCACATTGCACACATATTTGTTGGCCTACGCGCGGTAGATCGTCAAAGCAGCCGCGGCAGAGATTGGTGTGCGGTGATGCTGGCGCATCACACAACAGGCAATGAACGGGTAGGACGAAATCGACCAGCGCACGAAACGGCTTCAGCGCGAGCATGCCGAATGCTTCCCTTTCTTTCCAACATCTTCGTTGGATTCCTCCAGCGCCGTGAGCCGTGGCGGGCTCGCCGCATCGACTACCACTGCGATTACTCTCATCGTGGGCGCATCGCCGTCCTGGCCGGCCGCTCTCACCGGCTTGCTACTGTAGTCGCGCAGCTGGCGGAATCTGCGACGAGTTTCTCGGCCCGGGTGCGCGACGTACTGCAAGTACGTCTGCGCGCCCGGACTGTCGATACCCGTTGCATCTTCAACCATCTACGCGCTCGCGACGCGAACCGGTGAGTAAGGCCGACTAGCGCTTACCGACAAGCGCCCACCTGCTGCATGTCAAGATACCGCTCCGGTAGAAACATGTCCCAACGATTCTGTAGGACTAAAACCACATTTCTGTCCGCCACGTCTGACGCAGGACCCGCACGCACGGTCTACAAGGCCGTATGATGCCCATCACTGGTTCGATGTGCTTGATCGTTCCCGGATCGGATTTGATTCTTGCCTCAGGTGAGGATCGCTGTATCCGCAAGAGTCAAGGCAACGCGCGACTTCAACCATCGAAGCATCTCTTCGGATCGAAAATCCTTCGACCGACCCGTCACATGCCGGGTCGTCACGTGAGGGTCCAGATTTCAACCCGAAAGCGGCACTCGACGATGCAACCTGATCCCCAGTTCGATCTATCCGCCCTCAGACGTCGTCTCGACCGCTGCGCACCACACTACGCGGAGGCTTCGGCGGTTCCCACGGAGGTCGCCCGGCGGCTCATGGATCATCTCGAGCTCATCAGGATAGAGCCACGCCAGATCCTTGATGTCGGTTGCCGGACGGGTCAGTCCTTGGACCTGCTTGCGCGGCGTTTTCCGAAGGCGCGCCTGCTGGCTCTAGAGTTGTCGGCCGCCATGCTGAAACGGGCGCGCGGCGGCTGGCTGACTCGTCGTCGCCGACCCTGCCTTCCGCTTTGTGCCTCCCTGGAGCATCTCCCGCTCAATGCTGCGAGCGTTGATCTCGTCCATTCCAACCTGGCGCTTGCCTGGACGAACAGCCCCGACCAGACGCTCGCCGAATGTCGCCGGATCCTGATGCCCGGCGGCCTTCTGGTGTTCTCCACGCTTGGCCCGGACACCTTGAAAGAGCTCCGTCGAGCGCCGACCAGCGGTGCCCGTCAAACGACCAACGTGCATCCATTCCTCGATATGCACGACGTCGGCGACGCGCTCGTCCGGGCCGGGTACGCCGATGTGGTGATGGATGCCGAGGTACTCGACATCTCCTACCGGCATCTCGATGCGCTGCATGCCGAGTTGAGATCACTGGGTGCCACGAACGTCCTCGATGCACGCCCGCGAACGCTCAGCGGGCGCGGCTACAAGGCGTGTCTGGAACAGCGCCTGGGCAATCGCGACGGTAAGGCCCATGTCAGCATCGAAGTGATCTATGGCCACGCATGGTCCCTGGCCGAGACACCTGCCACCAAGTTTTCACCTCGCTCCATAGCACCGATTACGGTGCGCTGAGCATTCGAAGCATCGCTGCGCCGTCATCGAACCCCGCCTTCCCCGCCTCGAACGCACCGACAAAGCGTTACTACGCCAATCCCTCATCGGCAGACTGCGAAATGCCTGCGCCGGATCAATTACGGTGTGGCGCAACTGTCCCTAAGCAGTTGTTTCCAAATGGCATGACTGGTTGCTTAATGGCGTGGCGCTCGGTTACTCTTATCTGCCCCGCGCGTGCCCGGCGTAACGCCGGCAGGCAAGTCGCCCCGTCTTCCGGCCACAAGCGGCGCAAGGGTCGTTGCGCCACGCAGACGGTGCCATCAACGGACGCTCGTGCATCATTCGTCGGTCGCAAGTGGTGCTCCGGACCGACCCGTGCGTTTGCCGCACGACTGGACCGGACCAACGGCCGGTGCAACGACGTAAAGAATTGCCTCAGCAAGTCGCTTCCACAAGAGCATGGTTACCGTCACCGCCCTCTCACCTGTTTTGCACCGATTCGAACTGAGGCCGAACCGATCCGCGACCAGCGCGCAAACCCGCGTATTCTTCTGGGTCATCGCAGCTGGCACGATGGGCGTCGCGACCATCCTGGCTTTCGCCGGCTTCTGGCTGATCCTGCCGTTTGCCG
>JAGRHX010000053.1 GCA_020444775.1 Gammaproteobacteria bacterium | reverse complement strand
TGCCGGTGCCGGTGCCGGTCCCAGCGCCTGCAACTCCAAGGACCTTAAAAAACAGGCAATCCTGAGGTCAACAAGGCGTTTCTGCTGGTGGGGAATAGCAGAGCAGCACCCAAGGTCAGAACGTCGCTCCTGGCTCCAGAAATGGCCGAAAATCGCATCATTCTCAGGGCAATCGGCTGGACCCAAGGGGTAACCATGGGTAGGGCGCGTGATTGCTGTGGATGGTGGATTTCTGGGTAGCTCAAAAGTGGTGGCGCTGAGAGCGGTCCCGAGGGACTACTGATCAGCAACTTAGCGTTGCCTCCAAGAGTGGCTCACAACTGGACGTTTCCGGGCTGAGCGGCGCATTGCCTCCCGTAGGTTTCGCAGCACCCCCGACCCGCCGCGTCTTGGCACGGTCAAAGCCCGCTCGTCAACGACCGCCCCGAAAACGCGAAACCAGTCGAATCCTGGACGTGAGACCCCGCACAGCCTTCTCGCGCCGCACCCACTACCGTCCTAGCGGCACCACCCGCCAACCCTCCCCGCTCTTCACCAGCTCGCGGTCGCAGCCGAGTGCGGCGCCGGTGGCGTCGCAGCCGGGCAGGCGACCGATCACCACCTCGCGCGCCTGGCGCAGCCGGCGGATCAGGCCGCGTAGCTCGTCGTCCTCGAGGTCGGGTGCGAGGATGGCGCCCTGGATCGGCGGGCTCGTGCCGTTGCTGGCGGCGACCTCCACCAGCAGCTTGAGATCGGCGCTGAAGCCGGTTGCCGGGCGGGGTTTGCCAAAGGCCTGGCCGATGTCGTCATAGCGACCGCCGCGCGCGATCTCCTGACCGACGGACGGGGTGTAGGCGGCGAACACGGTGCCGGTGTGGTAGGCGTAACCGCGCAGCTCGGCCAGATCCACGTGCAACCCCAGCTCCGGATAGCGGCGGGCCAGCGCGGCGTACAGGGTGCGCAGCTGCTCGATGGGTTCGAGCACCGCGTCACCGGCGCCGGCGAATCGCGACGCCGCCTCGTCCAGGGTGCTCGCGTCGCCGCTCAGATCCGAAAGGGCGAGCAATCTCTGCATGGCCTCGCCGCCACGCAACATCTCCTCGAGCTCCGGCCGGGCCTTGCGCTGCAGGGCCTCGTGCACCTCGTGCTCGAGGTTCTGGTCCAGACCGGCCTGACGGGCCAGCGTGCGGAATATCCCGACATGGCCCAGATCCAGGTGCAGGGCCGGCACCCCGGCCATCTGCAAGGACTCCACCAGCAGGCTGATGATCTCAAGATCGCTCTCCAGCCCCGCGTGCCCGTAGAGCTCGGCCCCCATCTGCACCGGGGTACGGCCACCGCCCAGACCATCGGGTCGGGTCCGCAGCACCGTGCCCACGTAGCACAGACGCACCGGACGGTCGTGCGGCATGTGGCGCGCGTCGATGCGCGCGACCTGCACCGTCATGTCGGCGCGCATGCCCAGCATGCGCCCGGTAAGCTGATCGACGAACTTGAAGGTCTGCAGATCGAGATCCGATCCGGTGCCGGTGAGCAGCGCGTCCAGATGTTCCACCAGCGGCGGGAAGACCAGCTGATAGCCCCAGGAGCGAAACAGATCCAGAACCGCGCGTCGAGCCTCCTCCAGGCTCTGGGCGGTTGGTGGCAACAGCTCCTGCACGCCCTCGGGCGGCAGCCAGCGCTCGTTGCCCTGCACGGGCGTCCGCTCGAATCCACTACTCATGATCGCTCTCGCTGATGAAGCCCGGGCATGATTCCGGTGCACGAATCCGCGGTCAGTCCGCGGTCAAGCCCATGCAGTTCACGGCCGCGGGCAAGCATGGCGGATGGCCATGACGCGCACGTGAACCCGACGTACCGACAGGCTGCATGCAGACATAAACGGAGGCGCCGCCAACAACCTGCACGGCGTCGGGGCTGCGCTCACACGGCGAGATTGAACAGCAGATAGCCGACGACGATCGCGGTCAGCCCGCCGAAGCGCAGCGTCTGATCATCGAGACGCGCGACAGCGAGCAACATCCGGCGCAGAGCGGCCGGGTTCACGAACGGCATGATGCCTTCGATGATCAGCATCAAGGCCACCGCGAGCAGCAAATCGCCCAACTGCATCGGCCCACTGCGCCTTCAGTCGAGGCGGACTACGCCGCCTGCTATCGCGCCGCCTCACTCTGCTTGAAGTACTTGAAGAACTCGGTGTCGGGCTCCAGCAGCAGCACGTCACTGGGGTCGTTGAAGCTGCGCTTGTAGGCTTCCAGGCTGCGGTACAGCGAATAGAACTCGGCATCTTGGGAAAACGCGTCTGCGTAGATTCGAGTGGCCTCGGCATCGCCTTCACCACGGATCTCCTGCGCGTCACGCTCCGCGTTGGCGAGGATGATCGTGCTGTCGCGATCCGCCTCGGCGCGAATCTCCAGCGCCTGCCGCTCACCCTCGGAACGGAAGCGTTGCGCAACCTCCTTACGTTCCGCGGTCATGCGGTTGTACACAGAGATGCTCACCTCCTCGGGCAGATCGACGCGCTTGATCCGGGTATCGACGATCTCGATACCCAGCTCGCCGGCCTGCTTCTGCAGCGCGTTGGCGAGCACCGTCATGACCTCGGCACGTTCGCCGGACACCACCTGCTGGATGGTGCGCTTACCGAATTCGTCCTTCAGCTGCTTTTGAACCACCGCCATCAGGCGATCGTTGGCGGTCGCGGGATCACCACGCACCGAGGTATAGAACTGCTCCTCGTGGTTGACCCGCCATTTCACAAAGGAGTCGACCAGGACGTTCTTCTTCTCACTGGTCAGATAGCGTTCCGACGCCGAGTCCAGGGTCTGGATGCGGGCATCGAACTTGACCACCGTGTCGGCGATGGGCAGCTTGAAGTGCAGCCCGGGCTCGAACTGCGCCTGCTTGACCTCACCCAGTCGCAGCAGCAGCGCCTTCTCGGTCTGGTCCACCTTGAACACGGACAACGACACCAGGATCACCGCGCCGACCAGAAAGATGATGAGACCCTTGTTCATCGTCCACGCCCCCGTCCGCGCAGGATATCGCTACTGCTCACCTCGTTGCTCGCGCTGCTTCGATCGTCGTCACGCATGGTCGAGCGTGCGCCGACCCGATTGCGTGCGTCGCTGCGCGCGCCGCCTTTCAGCATCTGATCGAGCGGTAGCATCATCAGATTGTTCGACCCCTTGAGATCCATCAGCACCTTGCTGGTATTGGACATGACGTGCTCGACCGACTCGATGTACATGCGCTCGCGGGTCACCGCCGGAGCCTTCTTGTACTCCGAGAGCACGTTCAAGAAGCGATTGGTCTCACCCTGGGCCTGCGCGATGGTCGACTCCTTGTAGGCATTGGAACGTTCCTTGATGCCTCGGGCCTGGCCTTCGGCGGTCGGCACGATGGTTGCCCGGTAGGCCTTGGCCTCGTTGATGATTCGTTCCTGATCCTCGCGGGCCTTGATGGCATCCAGGAACGCCTCCTGGACCTGCTGCGGCGGCTGCGCGTTCTGCATGTTCACCGATGTGATCATCAGGCCGGTCTGATAACGGTCCAGGATCTCCTGGGCGATGCGCTCCACTTCAGTGGCCACCGCCTCCCGACCCTCGGTGAGGACGAAGTCCATGGTGCTGCGCCCGACCACCTCACGGATCGCGCTCTCGGTCGCGAGCTGCAGGGTCACCACCGGCGCCCGGACCTGGAACAGGAAATCCGCCGCGTTCTGCACCCGATACTGGATGGCGAACTCGAGGTCGACGATGTTCTCGTCCGCCGTGAGCATCAGGGATTCCTTGGGCACCTTGCGCCGGGTGTTGCCCGCGGGCTCGTAGCCGATGGTCTCGGAGTTCAGCTCGCGCACGTTGACCTTCTGATAGGTCTCGATGAACGGTGGCGCCCAGTGCGGTCCCGGACCCTCGGTGCGCACGTACGCGCCGAAGCGCTTGACCACTGCCTCCTCGGCCGGGTCGACGATATAGATGCCGGCGATTGCCCAGACCACCACCGCGATGACCAGGATGACGGCGATGCCGAGCTTGCCGATCCCGCCGGCGCCGCCGCCGAAGCCACCGCTACCGTCGCCGCCACCGCCGCCCTTACCTTTGAACAGACGGCCGAGCTGACCCTGGAACTTCTTCAGGACCTCGTCGAGGTCCGGCGGTCCCTGTTGTTGATCGTTGCGGTTACCCCACGGATCGCGGTTGTTGTTGTCGCCACCAGGCTGATTCCATGCCATCTATCAGCCCTCCGATGAACGCCGGCTGGACGCTCTAGTTTGCAGTTGCATCACGAAAAACAGACCTGGACAAGAGTTCATTGCGGGTTCATTCGATGGGCGAATAGCGAATGATATTTACGGCCCGGCCGTGCCGCAACGCCAAACGCGAACTACGTGCCGCACGTCTGCGTGCGACCCGGCGAATGGACCGTCGCTAACTCGGCCCCAGCGTGTCCGGCTCGATACCTTCGGCACGACACAAACGTTCCAGAACACCGGGTCGAACGGTGACCTCCAGCCGCCAGCCGCCCGTGTCGGTCAACGACTCGTCGACCACGTGGGCCTGCTCGAACAGACGCGCCCGCAAGCGCCCGGCTTGCGGTGGCAGCACCAGGACTCGCCGCTCGAAGTGCACGCGCAACCGCTCACCGATGGCATCCAGCAGCAGCTGCAGGCCACTGCCGTCTCGCGCGGAGACCCAGACACGCCACACCGCCCCGCTGTTGTCACGCTCGAGACGTGGCTCGCCGCTGCCGGGAGGTTCGTCGGCCAGGGTATCTATCTTGTTCATGACGACTATCTGCGGCACCTCGTCGGCGCCGATCTGGGCCAGCACCTCGTTCACCCGGGCCTCCAGCTCGTCCCGCTCACGGGCGCCGGAGTCGACCACGTGCAACAGCAAGGTGGCCTCGCGGGTCTCCTCGAGCGTGCTGTGGAAGGCCGCAACCAGCTCGTGCGGCAGGTCACGAATGAAGCCGACCGTATCGACGAGCACCGCTTCCGGCGCGCCATCCAGGGCGATCCGTCTATGCGTCGGATCGAGGGTCGCGAACAGCTTGTCCTCGGCGACCACCGCGGCGCCGGTCAGCGCGTTGAACAGCGTGGACTTACCGGCGTTGGTATAGCC
>JAGRHX010000833.1 GCA_020444775.1 Gammaproteobacteria bacterium | reverse complement strand
GTCGGCTCGTCGGCCAGGATCATGGGGGGATCGTTGGCCAGCGAGCGCGCGATGGCGACACGCTGGCGCTCGCCGCCCGAGAGCTGGTCCGGCCGCCGGTTTGCGTGTTTGGCCATGCCCAGTTCGTCCAGGATATCCATGGCGCGCGCGTTCTGTGCCGACGGCGACAGACGGCCGAGCTTGCGCATGGGCAGGGTGACATTTTCCAGCGCCGTGAATTCCTGGAGCAGGAAGTGGAACTGGAAGACGAACCCGATCTTCTCCAGCCGCAGACGCGCGAGCGCATGGGTGCCGAGGCCGGTGGTCAGCCGGCCATCGAGCGAAATTTCGCCCGAGGTCGGCTGGTCGAGGAGACCGAGCAGGTAGAGCAGCGACGACTTGCCGGAGCCGGACGGGCCGACGATGGAAATCAGTTCGCCGCGCGCGACGTCCAGATCGATATCGCGCACCAGCGTCACCGGCACGGGGCCGGGAAGGATCCGGGTCACACCCCGGGCGCATACGAGGAGTTCCGGCCCGTTCATGCGGCACCGCGGATGATATCGACGGGATTCTGGCGCGCGGCCTTGCGTGCGGGCAGATATCCGGCGAGCCCCGAGGACACAAGCGCGAAGGCCGCGGCCAGCGCGTAGTGGGCCGGGCTGACGAGGACCGGGATCTGGGTGATCTCGGTGTAGAAATCGACCTCCAGCGGGATCGATCCCACGATGCGGGTCAGCACGTAGCCCAGCACCCAGCCGAGGAGCGCGCCGACCGCACCGATGGCCAGGCCTTCCGACAGGAAGATGGCGCGGATGTCGCGTTCCTCGAAACCCAGCGATTTCAGGATCGCGATGTCGCGTGCCTTCTCGAAGGTGATGGTCGAGATGATGTTGAAAATGCCGAAGCCCGCGACGACCAGGATGCCGGCGACGATGGTGAACATGATGATGTTGCGGACGAAGAAGATCTCCAGCACGTCCTCATTGGCTTCCTGCCAGGACTCGGACTTGTAGCCGACCATGGCCTCCACCTGCCGCGCGACGGCGCGCGCCGTGAAGGCGTCCGTAAGCCGGATGCGGATCTCGTTCACCACGTTCGGGCGTTCCTGCAGGATCTGCGCTGTCTTCAGCAGCGTGTAGGCCTCACCGTCGTCGATGGCCGTGACGCCGGTCCGGTAGATGCCCACCACCTTCATCAGGCGGCTCTGGCCGGTGGGCGAGGTGACTTGCAGGCTTGATCCCAGGCGTGCGCCGATCTGCCGGGCGAGACCGGTGCCCAGGATTAGCCCGTTGGCGGTTGTGTAGAGGTCTTCCAGCCGGCCCTCGCGCATGTCGCCCGCGAGGTCGGAGACGAGACGTTCGGAATCGGGATCGGTGCCGACCAGGTTTGCGCCCGCATCCGTGCCGCCGTGGCGGATGACCACCTGTCCGCGCAGGCTCGGGGCGATGGTTGCGCCCGGCAGCTTGTGCAGGCGGACCAGGGTGGCGTGGGCGTTCTTGATGCCGCGCAGCTCTTCTTCGGGCTTGAGGCCGCGCAGGGCCACCGCGCCGTCCGCGAAGCGGCGCTCGACCGGCTGGCGCTGGGGTTCGCGGTACTCGTCTGTGATGCGGACGTGCGGTGTGGCGTCGATGATCTGGCGTTCAAAATCGACCTGGCCGCCTTCCAGCATGGCTGCCGTGGCGACCGAAAACCCGACGCCCAGAGTGACACCGATCAGAGAGACCAGCGTCTGCCGGGTCCGGCTGCGCAGATGGGTCAGGGCGATATCGAGGATGATCCGCACGGGACAGGCGGGCTCAGGGTGTGTCGAGGCGGATGCGTTGGCCGTCTTCGAGCGTCTCCGCCGGTTCCCGGATGACCGGGTCGCCTGCCGACAGCCCGGACCGGATCTCGATCATCTCGCTCCCGCGGATGCCGGTCTCCACCGCCTGGCGTACGGCACGCCCGTCGCGCGCGAGGAAGACGTAACCGCCCGACAGGGATGTCGCGGGGACGAGCACGGCCTCCGGCACCTCGCGGGCGATGACATTCACTTCGACCGTCATACCGATCAGCAGGGGCGTGTCATCGGGCAGGGCGACGCGGACACGGTAGCTCTTGTTGACCGGATCGCCCTTGGGTGTGATTCGCGACACTTCACCCGTCAGTTCGCGCCCGGGAAAGGCATCGGCATCGATCAGGACCTCCTGGCCCGGGTGGACCTGCGGGATATCCTCTTCATCGACCTCCGCGACGACCTGGAGGGGGCGGGGCCGGCCGACCCAGTACAGGATGTCCGCGGAATCGACGATCTCGCCCACCTCGCCATCGCGGCGCAGGACCATCCCGGCCATGGGCGCGCGCAGCTGCATGTCGTCCAGGCGCTTGCGCTGTGCGCGGATCGCGGAACGGATCTGCTGCAACTCGCTGTTGGTCCGCTCATAGACCTGGGCGCTGACGACGCTGTGTTCCAGAAGGTTGCGGTAGCGCTGGACCTCGGAGGCGAGGAAGGCTTCGCGCGCCTCCAGTTCGGCCAGTTCGGCGCGCGCTTCCGTATCGTCCAGACGGGCCAGCACATGATCGCGCGCCACCTCGTCGCCCTCGCAGGCGCAGAGCTCGACAATCCGGCCCCGCGCCAGCGGTGCGACCTTGGCCCAGGTCACCGGCTCGACGACCCCGGTAGCATAAACGGCCTGCACGGCCGGTCCCACCGTCGCCGGCGAGACCATGACCACCGGCCTCGACAGGTACATCCCGCCATAGACCGCTGCCACCGCTGCAAGAAGGATGATGCCCAGCCAGATGGTTCGACGGATAGTCACGCGGTGCGGGCTCCTTACCGGAATCTGTTTGTCATCATAAGCGCCTGTTCAGCTTCACACCTTGTTTTGAATCAAGCCGGTTTGTCCCAGTCGAACAGTGGCGGTTCTTTTGACAGAAAACGTTCGAGCGCGGCGCGGTGATAGGCGCCAGCATTGGCGTCGGCCTGGGCATCGGCTTCCGTGTCGAGCGCGGCGGTGCGTGATGTCTCGAACGCCTCACCCATGATGCGCTTGG
>JAGRHX010000832.1 GCA_020444775.1 Gammaproteobacteria bacterium | reverse complement strand
AGCGGGCCTTGCTTCGTTCTCATCAGTGTGACCACGCAAGATCCATAAAGAGCTCCGTCAGGTCCTACATCGGTCACAGCCACGTCAATCGCGCGAACGCTTATCGATTGACACGACCAAGGCATGACCCGGCCGCGTCGCTCCTGCCGCGCGGCACCTACGCAGAGAGACTTCATGGCCGCAAGACCCGGTTCCCGATTGCTGCCGAGCGGCTCGCTGGGCGGTCTGATGATTGCACGGCGCCGTCGCGTTGCCGGTCGAGCTGCTCGAGACCGGTGACCCCAGCGCGGACCCCAGCGCGGTCGGTGCCGCGGCCGCGCTGCTCAGACCTCGTAGCCCCCCGGCGGCACGAAGCGAAAACCGGCTTCCAGCTCCAGCCAGCCGGCCAAGGCGATTGTGTCCAGATCCGCAAACTCGGCGCCTGCGATCTGCACGCCGATCGGCGTGCCCTCGCTGGACGCGCCGGTCGGCACCACGGTCGAGGGCAGCAGGCTGGCACCGGTAAGCCCCGCCCAGAAGACCTGTTCGAAATACGGCCGGTGCCGGCCGTCCACCTCGACCTTGCGCTGCTTGAACGGGCGCTGGTCATGTCTGAAAGCCGGCACCGCCATGACCGGTGTCAGTAGCACATCGTAGCTCTGGAAGAAGCGATGCCAGGCCCAACGCATGTGGGTGCGTTGCTCGTTGCTGCGCAGCCAGTCGCGGTGTCGGGCGGTTTGATTGCGTAGCAGGGTCGCCCCAGGGCCGTGGTCGTCGTCGGCCAACGCGTTGCGGCGTTCGACGAGCACATCGAAATCCGCATCTGGCAGTCGGCCGGACATGGCCGGCTGCAGCAGCGCCTGGAACAGGTCGCGGGCCTGTTCGGCACTGAAGGCCGGACGCGCCTGGTGGTCGACCTCGGCGCCGGCGTTGGCGAGCACGCTGGCCACCGCGTCGACCCGTTCGCGAACCTCGCGGCTGACCGGCGCGATCGGGTCGTCATTCCAGACCGCGACCTTGAGCTGGTCTATCGGCTTGTGGCTGCGGTCGAGCGCGAGCCGGTAGCCACGCGCGTCGATCTCGTTCGGACCCGCCATCACCAGCAGCGCGCGCTCCAGATCCGCCGCCGAGCGGGCCAACGGGCCGATCACGCTGATATCGGTCGGCGCCAGGATACCGGCCAGGGCATGACCACGCGGCGGCAACAGGCCCCAGGTTGGCTTGTGTCCGAACACCCCGCAGAAATGCGCGGGATTGCGTATCGACCCGCCGATGTCCGAGCCGCATTCGAGCGCGCACAGACCGGCCGCCAGGGTTGCCGCCGAGCCGCCCGAGGAGCCACCCGGCACGCGCTCCAGATCGTAGGGATTGTTGGTGGTGCCGTAGATGTCGTTGTAGCTCTGGAAGTCGGCGAGCCGCAACGGCACGTTGGTCTTGCCGAAGATCACCGCCCCGGCGCGCTTCAGCCGCTGCACCGCCAGCGCGTCCTCGCGGGCGATGTTGTCGGCCTGCTCGGCGATCCCATGGGTGGTGGGCAGACCGGCAACGTCGAAACTCTCCTTGACGGTCATCGGCAGGCCGTGCAGCGGGCCGAGAGGCTCGCCTCGGGCGAGGGCCGCATCGGCGCGTGCCGCCTGCTCGCGCGCCCGCTCGCGG
>JAGRHX010000831.1 GCA_020444775.1 Gammaproteobacteria bacterium | reverse complement strand
GCACGCCCTCGGTGCACGGGGGCGTGGTCAGCGAGCCGAAGTAGTGATAGAGCGCCTCGGAGCGTGGCAACAGATCCTGTGGATTGATCTTCACATCCGCCACCAGGCGCTCGGCACCCGCGTCGGCCGGCATGTTGGCAAAGACCGGCTCGAGCGCCTTGTTTGGCTTGCCGACCTGGAGCATCACCCCGACCACGGCCAGCTCGCCACGCTGGTTCCGGTGCACCAGATGCATTTCCATCACGTGCAGAGCGCCGTTCACGGAATGCTCGCTCGGATGATGGAAGTGGTACTGCAGCAGCTCGAAGGTCTCGTCACGCATCTGGATGGTCGAACCCGGCTCGACCTCGACCTGGATGGTGTGGCCGTTGTTCACCACCTTCAGTGAGGACGGTTGATAGCTCTTGCGCAATGTCGGCAGGCGCGCGTCGATGCCGTCGCGAAGGTCCACCGGTGACTGGCTTCGGCCCTGACCACAGGTCGCGTACTCGGCGGCCAGATGTTCCCAGGCGGCCGGGGCGCTGGCACCGCCATAGCCCCAGCTGGAGTGCGCTTCGCCGGCCGCGGGCTCGCGCCTGGCCATCCCCAAGGGCGCTAGCGCGCTGCCCATCTGCACGGCGCTTGCCTGCATCCCGGCACCCGTCGGTTCAGCCGCGTTGGCGCCCGATGCCAGACAGAAAAGTGCCACGGCCGTCATGACCGCCCCCTTCATCGCGTGACTGCTGTTTCCCACCGCGTGCTCCCGCTTCGTTCGCTACATCGGGTTGCCGTTCGCGCACGTTTCGTGACGCGCCCGGCGTTATGGACGTCGACGAAGCTATCGGAGGGCGAGGCGTCGCGCTTTAGCCGGGTCGCACGGATCCGCAGGCGAGGATGAGCAGCGACAGGGCCAGACCCAACCCTACCGGCACGGACAACGCTGGCACCGCCGGCGTCGCGACCTCCGGCGGCCGCGCCGCAAGCGCGCCCCATGCCCGAGCCTGGCCGTCCTGACGTGTCTCGGCACCGGCATGCATCACGTAGCCCTGCACCGGCTGGTGTTCGGCGGACACCGCAGGCGCCAGCGGCGAGCCACGCGCGGCCAGCACCGAATCGGATCGCGGCCGGTAGTCCTGCGACGACCGGTCGCTGAATCCAGGATCGCGCCCGATGAGGCCACCGAGCAGCGCCACGCTACCGGTGAAGCCGCTGTCGAAGGTGTGGACGAACCCGCCACTCAGCCAGTTGTCCCGAAACTCATGTTCCCCCGCCGTCGTCGCAAGTTCCAGCGAGCCGGCCGGCCCCGCGTGGAAGAAGACGTTGGCACGGATGTCGGCATGCTCATCGTTGCTGGACAGTCGGAACAGGGTGGCTCTACCGCTGCGCTCGGACACCACGGTGTTGTGGTAGAAGTACAGATCGCCTTTGCGGTAATCGTCCTGGTTCCCGCCGTCGCCGCCATAGTGGACGATCTGGCGGTTGCCCTGTCCGTCGTGCTCGACCAGCACGTTACCGTAGACCAGGGTGGTGCGGTACTCGGGATGCGACGAGAAGTGACTCGAGTCGACCAGGTCCAGCTGTCGATTGCCGTCCTCAATCCAGTTGTAACGCACGACCAAGCCGGCCGAACGGTCCTTGAGATTGTTGCCCGAAGCCCCGGCCCGCAACGGACCAAAGCGATTGAATTGATACAACATGCCCAGCGCCTCGCT
The DNA here is from genome assembly GCA_020444775.1 of Gammaproteobacteria bacterium. The sequence goes on along the minus strand of JAGRHX010000831.1, from coordinate 1,494 downwards.
GTAGGCATTGTGCTGGAACTGGCTACCGGCAATACCGTTCGAGTGCACCTGACTGTGCTCGAGGGTGATCGCTTCGCTTGGACTCGATACGAAGAGGCCATTGCCACTGTCGCGTAGCACACAGTCGCGCAGGATCACGTGCTGGCCGTCCTCGACATGGATGGACGCGGCGTTGCTCGTATAACGCTGTGGGTTGCCGTCGTGGTCCAGGAACTGGTGATCCGGGTGTGCGCCCCGGATGTCCAGGGACTCGATGATCAGATGACGAGCAGGTCCGGCGGGCACCGAGGCGCCGCCGATCTTGACCACGCCACGCGCCTCGTTCCAGTAGTCCAGGGTCGACGGCGTAGTGGCGTTCTCGCCGTCGATGAGCGGTCGTGCGCCACCGGCACCGGGTACGCCTTGGATGAGGATCGGCTGTGTCTCGGTACCGGCCCGCGCGATCACCCATTTGCTGCGGTACGGCTGCTCACGCCAGTGAATCCGTACCAGGTCGCCAGGCTGCAACAAATGCCAGGGCACCTGATCGGTTTCGGTCAGCAACCGGCCCGGACCGACCTCGTACACGACCGCACGCGCGCTGCCTGTCATGGCGAGCAGCAAGAGCAGACAGCCAAGGCGCAATCCGCGACTCCACATCGGACCGCTTCTGGCCGCCACGAACCGACGGTTCAACGGCCGCGCATGGACAGGGTTCATCGTCAATAGCCTGCTCATGTCCTCGGTCTCCACCGCACAGACGGGCAGTCACTCCACGACCGCCGCCGGGCCGTGACCGCGGTGCGTACGCGCCCGAACCGGGTCCTCTCAAGCGCCCTGGGAGTGCGCTCATCCAGACTTCCGAGAAGACATCTGCTCCTCGAACTGTGACAGCTCACACAGGCTCGGACAAGCAAATGCGACTGGATTCAGGTTCCGTTCAGGGCGCCGCTACTAGCATCTGGCACATACCGGGGCTGCCTCGAGCAGCGGCCGGCACTACGGCGAATTCTGGCGAATCGCAATGCAGTCGGAGGACGTGCAGTCCTCGCCGAACCATGATGCGGACCATGACAAGGAAAACGACCATGAAAAGCGGGTTCAAGGCTCTCATCACCGCCCTGGGGCTGGGTCTCGCGCTGGGTGGCGCAAGCATCGCGCAGGCGGACGACTACGGTTACAGGACCTGGGATCGGCAGGAACAGCATCGGCATCACGACCGTGGCCGAGACTCCCGGGCCTGGGCCAAGGTCACCCGGGTGGAGCCGATCTACACCACGGTGCGGGTTGCCGAGCCAATCGAGGAATGCTGGCAGGAGCGCGCACCGGCCGGCTACCACGCCGGTTACGAATCACACACGCCGACGGTGGTCGGCGGTCTGATCGGCGGACTGCTGGGCAATCAGGTCGGTCAGGGCACCGGCAACGTGCTGGCGACCGTCGGCGGCGCGCTGCTCGGTGGCAGCGTGGGTCGCGACGTGGGCCGCGCCCACGACCGCGGTCCGGGCTATTACG
>JAGRHX010000830.1 GCA_020444775.1 Gammaproteobacteria bacterium | reverse complement strand
CGCCGGCGCCCTCGACGAGCTGCGCCTGGCGGGGGTGACGCGGCTGCTGGTCCTACCGCTATTCCCGCAATACGCTGGCAGCACCACCGGCTCCACCTTCGATGCGCTCGGCCGCGCACTGAGCCGGTGGCGCTGGGTTCCAGAGCTACGCTTCGTCAACGGCTACCACGACCATCCAGCCTATGTCGAGGCGGTGGCGCGCAGCATCGAGCACCATCGCGCGCGGCACGGCTCGGGTGAGATCTTGCTGCTGTCGTTCCACGGCCTGCCCAAGCGCTACCTGCTGTCGGGCGATCCATACTTCTGTCAGTGCCAGGCGACCGCGCGTTTGATTGCGGAACGACTGAGACTTGGCAAGGACGACTGGCGCATCGTCTTTCAGTCGCGCTTCGGACGCGAGGAATGGCTGCAGCCGTACACCGATGAGACCCTGAAGCAGCTCGCCGCTGACGGTGTGCGACGGGTCGATATCGTCTGCCCGGGTTTCTCGGCCGATTGTGTGGAGACCCTGGAGGAGATTGCGATCGAAGCCGCCGCCACCTTCAAGGAAGCCGGCGGCGAGTCACTGAGCTACGTCCCAGCCCTCAACGCCGATCCTGACCACATCAATCTGGTGACCAGCTTGATACGCGACCAGATCGACGACTGGCGGCAGTCGGCGCGGGCCGACCGAGCCGAGTTGGAACGTCGTCAGCAGCGGGCAATGGCCCTCGGCGCGTCGCGCTGAGGCTCTCGCAGCCCGTACCCGGCGGTCGCTCAAGCAAAGCGCGGCGGCGATGATCTCAGGTGGGCTGGCAAAGCCCGCCGGAATGCGACACGATCGGTGTTTCCGGCGCCCTGGCGCCAGCTGACAGCGTGCTGCCCGGGGTGTCTCCGCCGGAGCGCTGACCGATAATCGAAACGCCGATCCGTTCGCCCGTGCGCCAGACCAGAACACAGCACCTGCTCGATCATCGTCCCCCGGTTCAGCATCCTCCGGTTCGGCGAAGTGTCGCCGGCCGCCACGCCGGAATGCTCCCGCGCCTGCTGCTACTGCTCGGCGTGACCCTGAGCGGAATGACCCTCAGCGGCACGCTCGCCGCCCAGGAGCGTGGCGGGCTGGTCTCCGGCTTCGGCATGTGCAGACCGGCGCTGGTGTTGCCCGAGAAACCAAAGATCGAGATCGAGAACCCTGAGGTCGGCGCCACCGACATCGAAGCCGATACGATGGAAACCGAGGCCCCCGGAACCCCCGAGGAGCTGACCGTGCTGACCGGCGACGTGGTGGTGTCTCGTGACGAGCAGCTGATGGCGGCGGACGAGGTCCGCTACCGCCCGAACGGCCGCCAGGTCTGGGCCAGAGGCAACGTGCAGCTGTGGCAGGAGGGCACCTTCCTGGGCGGTGACAGCGGCACCCTGAGCCTGGATCAGGAACACGCATCGATGGAGCAGCTCAGCTTCATCCAGATGCAGAACCACGCCCACGGTACGGCTCGCCAGGCCAGTCTCAGCGGCCAGGAGCTTATCGAGGCCACCGACGCGACGTACACCACCTGCGCGCCCGGCGAGGAGGATTGGGTGCTGAA
>JAGRHX010000829.1 GCA_020444775.1 Gammaproteobacteria bacterium | reverse complement strand
CCGGCGAGGAGGATTGGGTGCTGAACGCCTCCACCATCCACCTGGACCGGGTCTCACAGCGTGGCGAAGCCACCAATGTGGTCATCGATTTCAAGGGCGTACCGATCTTCTACAGCCCATGGCTGAGCTTTCCACTGTCCAAGCAACGCAAGTCCGGTTTCCTGATGCCGGGCATGCGTTTGTCCGATTCCGGCGACGGCAGCAGCGGCGCCGAGATCACGGTCCCCTACTACTTCAACATCGCGCCGCACCTGGACGCGACGGTCGCGGCACGCGTGATGACGGAACGTGGCGTGCAGGCACAGGGCGAGTTCCGCTACCTGTTCGACTGGGGCCAGGGTCAGATGGGCGCCGAGTTCCTGCCCGCGGACAGTGCCTTCGAGGACCGGCCACGGGCTGGCTTCAACCTGTTGCACAACGGGTATTTCACGCCGCGTCTGTACACCGACGTGCAGGTCGACTGGGTGAGCGACAAGGAATACTTCGAAGACCTTGGCACGAATCTGAACCTGACCAGCCGAACCTTCCTGACCCAGCGAGCCGATGTGACCTACAGCGGCGAGAACTTCGTGTTCTTCGGACGAGCACAGAACTATCTCACCCTGGATCGCAGCATCGCGCCGGGCTCGCGGCCCTACAAGCAGCTGCCGTATCTGCGCGTGCAGACCAATTTCCGCGAGCGAACCTTCAGGCCGTTTTTCGCGATGACCACCGAGGTCGTGAACTTCGATCGCGAGAACAGCGTGACCGGGCTACGTATCGATACGGATCCGACCATCAGCTTTCCGATGCGCACCCCGGGCTATTTCGTGGTACCTAAAGCGAAGCTGCGTCTGACCCAGTATCTGCTGGACGGCACCGGCCCCGGCACCGGCATTCCAGATTCAGGGCCGTCCCGGATACTGCCCTTGCTGAGCTTCGACAGCGGCCTGTTCTTCGACCGCCAGCTGAAGCTGGGCTCGGCACGCTACACACAGACGCTCGAGCCCCGCCTGTACTACCTGTACGTGCCGTACGAGGGTCAGGACGATCTGCCAGTGTTCGATTCCGGCGAGTTCACCTTCACCTTTGCGCAGCTCTTCAGAGACAATCGTTTCGCCGGCGCAGACCGGCAGACCGACGCCAACCAGCTGACCCTGGCGCTGACCTCGCGTCTGCTCGCTACCGCCAGCGGTGAAGAGCTGCTCAGCGCCAGCATCGGTCAGATCTACTATTTCCGTAAACGCCGTGTACAGTTACCCGGTCAACAGGTAGACAGCGGCAGCGAGTCGAATCTCGTCGCCGAGCTCACGGCCGACCTCAAGGACCGCTGGCGACTCGGCGTGGGCGTTCAATGGGATCCCGATCTGGGCAAGGCCGACCGCGGGACGATGAGCGTGCGCTACTCGCCAGACGCGCGCAGTGTCATCAACGCTTCCTACCGCTATGTGCGCAACACGGTCGACCAGACCGATCTGTCCGCGGTCTGGCCGCTGGGGCCCAAGTGGCGAGCCGTAGGCCGCTTCAACTACTCGCTCGAACAAAGCCAGCTCCTGGAGACCTTCGGCGGCGTGGAGTACCAAAGCTGCTGCTGGGGCTTCAGGACTGTCGCGAGGCGCTACCTGAGCGATATCGATGGTGCGTACGTCAACGCGCTGTTCTTCCAGTTCGAGCTCAAGGGTCTTGGCGGATTGGGCGGCGCCAGCGAGTTCCTCGACCGCACCATTCCCGGTTACCAGGCCGAGTTCTGAACGCGAGCCGAATCCGCCCGGGCACCGGGCCGCTTCATGGCCGCAACCGTGAGCCCTTGCGGGCCTCTCACCGGAGCGTTCGGCTCGACACGCATTCTCCGCTGAACACATCGGAATCGATTGCAGATGTTCGACCATGTCCCATTCAACCTCATC
>JAGRHX010000828.1 GCA_020444775.1 Gammaproteobacteria bacterium | reverse complement strand
ACACGAACCAGACGTTCATCGGATCATGCGCTAGCCGATGACAGCTGACCGACTCGAAGCCGACCGACTCGAGCATCTGCTGGGCGGTCTCCCATCCCCACATCGTTCCTAGCCCCGCCCCGCCCTGGCCGAGCGACACCGGTGTGCAATGCACGCAGGAGATCGCGTACAGCAGCGATGCGAGCGGAAAGCCCAGATTGTTCTCGAGCCGCGCCGAACCACCGATGTCCTGCATCAGATAGACACCGCCCGGCCGCAGAGCGCCGTGCAAGGCGGCGATCAGCGCCTGCGGGTCCTTCTGGTCATGGACCGCGTCGAACGAGGTGATGAAGTCGAAGCAGTCCCGCGCCGCATAGCCGCTCAGGTCCTTCACCTCGAAACACACGTTGGCCAGCCCTTCGGATCCCGCGACCCGGGCCGCATGCTCGATGGCATCCGCGCACAGGTCGTAGCCGACGAAGCGACTGCGCGGATGGCGTCTTGCCATCTCGAGTAGCGCCGAGCCACGACCGCAGCCGGCGTCGAGCACGTCGATTCCCGCCTCGAGTCGCGCATCGATACCATCGACCAGAGGCAGCACCGTATCGAACAATTGATCGGTGACGCTCTGCTGACTGTCCTCGGCCATGATCTGATGGAAGCAGGGATAGTCCTCGTAGTTCATGCCGCCGCCGGTCTCGAAGCACGCGAGCAGACGGTCCTGCATTGCACCTATCAGCGCGATGTGCTGGCCGAACACAGCCATGTTGCCGAGCGTGCCAGCACGGGTCAGACAGGCGCCATGCTCGTCGGGCAGCGAGTAGCTTCGGGTTTCGGGGTCATAGTCGACGAAGCCACCGGTCACCATCACCGCGAGCCATTCACGCACGTAGCGTTCCGCGAGCCCTGCGTGTCGGGCGATACTCGCGCTGCTGCTCGGTGGCAGTTCGGCCAGCGTGTCGAAGAGCCCGGTGCGATGGCCGATGGACATCATCACGGCGACGGCGCCCTGGTCCAGGGTGGCGGCGACGCGCTCGACGAAGGCCTCCGCCTTCTGCTCATCGAAAGAATGAGAAACGTAGCGTTCTGCCTGGTACATGGTCTTGATCCTCGATTGCTGCAAGTGAGCGCACAAGGTAGGCCGCGCGGCGGCACGCAGGGAGAGCTGGAATGGACGAGAACGAGCCAGACGTGCCAGGATGCCCCGATGGGCGCGGCAGACGAGCGACATACCGTCAGCATCGCGCTGGTCGTGGTCGAGCACACCGCGCCGGCGGTGCTGTACAGCATGCTGGAGCTGTTCTCGTCGGTGGGCACGGTGTGGGAGATGCTCACCGACGAGCCGTCCGGCAGCGTACGGATGCGCGCGGAGATCGTCGCAAGCGGCGAGCAACATCTGCGGGGTACGTTCAGGACACCGGTCGTGATGCCCGACCGCGGCTTTGACGACACATCGACCTTCGATGTCGTGATCGCCCCGGACATGCTGCTCGAGGCCGACACGGACCCGCATGGGCAATGGCCGACAGCGGCCGCCTGGATACGCGAACAGTTCGAGCACGGCGCCATCGTGGCATCGGTATGCACCGGTGCCATCCTGCTCGCGGAGGCAGGACTGCTCGACGATCGCGAGGCAACCAGTCATTGGAGCGTGGTGCCGCTGTTCCGGCAGTGCTATCCCGCCGTCCGTCTGCAACCGGAGAAGGTGCTCGCGCTCAGTGGCCCTGAGCAACGCATCATCACCGCCGGCGGCGCGGCCTCCTGGTCCGAGCTGGCGCTGTATCTGGTCGCTCGCTTCTGCGGACAGCTCGAGGCGATCAGGCTATCCAAGGTGTTCCTGCTCGGTGATCGCAGCGAGGGCCAGCTACCCTTTGCCGCGATGGCACGTCCCCGTGGACATTCGGACGCGGTGATCGATCAATGCCAGGTGTGGATTGCCGAACACTATGAGCTTGCAAATCCGGTACAGCGCATGGTCGAGCATTCAGGTCTCACGCCGCGCACCTTCAAGCGCCGCTTCCAGTCCGCGACCGGATACACGCCCATCGAGTACGTACAGACCTTACGCGTGGAGGAAGCCAAGCATCTGCTCGAGACCACCGAGATGGCGTCCGACTACATCGGCGGTGCGGTGGGCTATACCGATCCTGCCGCCTTCCGCCGACTGTTCAAACGCATGACCGGCGTCACACCGGCCCGATATCGGCAGCGCGTCAAAACCATCGCCGCACTGCCCGGCACCAAGACGGAACGTCACGCTGCCCGACGGCGCTGACACCTGGCGGGCGATCGACCCGCTGTCATGGCCGATCGAGCCTTGTCCCTGACAGCCGTTGCCCCTGACACCGATCGCGGCGGCGGGCGAGGTCTTGCCGACCGCGCCCGACCGGCGTTCAGCTCAGGTCGGCGTATTGGCCTTCAAGAACACCCGAAGATGACGGACCGCGAGCGGCACCCGCGTCTTGTCGTCCTTCCACGGGAAGAAGGTCATCTGCCCGTTCGGCGCCAGCAGCGCCGACTCCTCGGCAACCGCATAAGGATGCGGCTGGGTATCGTCTGGCATGACCAGCACGGGTGTCTGGCAACTACGCACGAAGTCGCGCGTCACCGAGAACACGAAGTCGGGATTCTCACCGTACATCTTCGTCAAGAAGGCTTCGCACATCTCCATGCTGACGTCCGAGCGGCGCTCGCACAGCGGCGGCGCCCAGTCGCGCATGTTGTTGCGAATGAACAGATCGGGGATCTCCGGCCTGCAGCCGCTCGGCTGCGCGGGCACCGCCGCGACCACACGCTCGGGCGCGCGTTTGAGCATGTTCCAGATGAACGGGCCGCCGATGCAGAAGCCGAGTACCAGGAAGCGCTCGATGCCCAGATGGTCCATCAGCCCGAGCTGATCGTCGGCATAGGCATCCCAGGGCCGCTCGACCTCCACCGGACCGGAGGACTCACCGCCATTGGCATTACGCAGATCCATGGTGATGCAGTGGTACTCGTCGCTCAACACCTCCATCGGGTTGAACGGTACCCGCTCGGACAGATAGCTGATGGTCGCGTTCAGACCGCCACCGGGAATCACCAGCAGCGGGAAGCCGGAGCCGGCTTCTTCATAATGAATGCGTACAGGACCCTTTTCGTAGAACGGCATGGGCTTCCTCCTCGGTTGCGCGCCGAGCATAGCGCGTCCGTGGCGGCCGCGCACGCGGCCCAACGCAGCCCCATCCGGCCGCGCACAGCCGCGATCGACCGGGTCATCGTGCGAGCGCACAAAGCGTGTATACTGCGCAACACCAATGCTGGGGCGCGCGGTCAGCGCACCCACATTCGTGCGCAACTCCGGCCGCGTCGTGAGACTCATGTCCATCCGGCCCGCGCCCTTCCGATATCGACTCTCGCTTTCTGACCGCCCGGGGCTCCCCCTGCGTAGCGAGCTATTTTTCCTGAGCCATTCTCCCAAGGACCTTCTATTGTCGACTTTCGCCGATCTCGGGCTGGAGCCCGAGCTGATCCGTGCCGTCAGTGAAAAAGGCTATGAGATCCCCACGCCCGTCCAGGCCCGAGCCATTCCAGCAGTGCTGGACGGCCGTAACGTCCTCGCCGGCGCCCAGACCGGCACCGG
>JAGRHX010000827.1 GCA_020444775.1 Gammaproteobacteria bacterium | reverse complement strand
CGACGGGCATGCCGGGCGACGGGCATACCGGCCCCGACATCTCGATCGAGAAAATAACATCGCCGGATGCATCCGGAACAGCATTCCTTGAACATCGTTCCCGAAAAAGCTTCATTCGCGACCATGAGACGCCCTTCGAGCGCCTGCGCAACCACTTCGGTAACGCTTCTGCCACGCTTCGTTACAGTGTGTCGCGCTTCTTCACCATCGGTCACACCCTGCGAACACGGATTCGAATCGCTACCATGGACGCGCTCCGTGGGCTCGACGCCAGGCGCCGGCCGGGCTCAGCCACGCAGGTACGGTCGCCAGCGGGTCAGCATCAGGGTCAGGGCGGCGATCACGAACAGCATCGCGACCAGCGAGAAGCCGAGACCATAGCTGCCCGTGGTGTCATAGCTCAGCCCGGCGATGAGCGGTCCCAGGCCGTAAGAGACCACGGTGCTGGCGTTGACCAGGCCCATGATCGCGCCAAAGTGACGTAGACCGAAGGTATCCTGCACGAGCAGCGAGAGCAGCACCCCGAAGCCGCCCATGAACACGCCGAAAGCCGGCACCACCACGCTCAGCAGCGCCGGGGCGGTCAGCCACGCCATCGCCAGGGTGAAGAACGCCTGACCGAGCAGGTTGAACAGCGTTGCACGGCGCACGCCAATCCGTTCGCTGAGCATCCCGAACAGCAGTTTGCCGGCGATACCGCCGATTGCCAGGGTGCCGAGCATCACCGAGGCCCGCTCGATGGAGAGTCCCAGCGTGGTCAGGTGGGCGAGCACGTGTGGCAACAAGGTGGCATAGGTGAAAGAGCCGAACATCACAGCCACCAGGATTGCGTAGAAGGCGCGGCTGCGCACCGCGACCGAGACGGTGGCCTCGTCCGCCACCTCGGCGGTGGCCAACACCCGGCCGGCCGGCGCACCGGATCCGGCGCTGCCGTGCATAGCCGCCGTGGGCTCGCCGGCTCGCGGGTTGCGCCGTCCGACTCGCTCGGCCGGTGGATGATCACGCACCACCAGGATCACCATCAACGCCATGAATGCCGCCGCCGCGCCTATTGCCAGAAAACCCGCCTGCCAGGAGAACACGGTGATGATCGCCGCCGTGGCCGGCGGCACGACCAGCCCGCCGACGTTGTTGCCCATCACGGTGATGCCGAGCATGCGTCCGCGCCGACGCGGGAACCAACTACCGATGAGCTTGCCCGCCGGTAGCATGCTGGCACCGGTGAAGGCGACGAACTGCATGAAGCTGAGCGCGTACCAGTGCCACAGCTCGCTCATCAGCGGTCGTAGCAGGAAACTCAGCGCGAACAGCAGCAGCGAGCCGGCCATGATCGGGCGCACGCCGTGTCGGTCCATCATCCGGCCGATCAACGGACTGGCCAGCGCGCCCACCGCGGTGAACGACAGCGAAGCGCTGATCTGGGTCCGACTCCAACCAAAGCTGTCCTGCAACGGCTGCAGGAACAGCCCGAAGGCATACTGCGAGGCGCCAATCACCACCGCCGCAGACCAGAACACGACGATCACCAGCAGCAGACCGCGGCCCGCAATCGAATCCGACATCGACGCTACTCCGCTCGAGACACGCGCCGGCCGCCACCCGGCCGTGCGCGCGATCCGCGCCGCGAC
>JAGRHX010000052.1 GCA_020444775.1 Gammaproteobacteria bacterium | reverse complement strand
ACTGGGGCAGGAAGGTCACCATGAAGCCGACGAAGGTCGCCACCGCCGCGAAACGTGCGCATGGCTCGTTGTACATACGTCCGGTGATCTTCGGCCACCAGTAGTGCAGGCCGGCGAAGTAGGCGGACACGCTGCCGCCGACCATGATGAAGTGGAAATGGGCGACCACGAAGTAGGTATCGGTTACATGAACATCCACGGGCACCGAAGCAAGAAACAGGCCGGTCAAGCCGCCGATCGTGAACAGCCCTAGAAAGGCCATGGCGTACAGCATGGGGGCCTCGAAGCTGATCTCTCCCCGGTACAAGGTGGTCGTCCAGTTGAAGACCTTGATGGCCGAAGGCACGGCCACCATGAATGACAGGAAGGAGAACACCAGGCTGGCATAGGGCGACTGCCCGGAGACGAACATGTGGTGACCCCACACCATGAAGCCGATCACGGCGATTGCCATCATCGAGTAGACCATCGCCGTGTAGCCGAACACGCGGCGACGCGCGAAGCAGGTGATGACCTCCGAGATCACGCCCATGGCCGGAAGGATCATGATGTAGACTGCCGGGTGGCTGTAGAACCAGAACAGATGCTGGAACAAGATCGGGTCGCCGCCGTTGGCGGGGTCGAAGATCGGCAGTCCGAGCAGCCGTTCCGCCATCACCAACAAAAGCGTGACAGCCAGCACCGGCGTTGCGAGCACCATCACGATGCTGGTCGCGTACAGGGCCCAGACCATCAGCGGCAGTCTGGTCCAGGTCAGCCCCGGCGCACGCAGCAGATGGGTAGTGGTGATGAAGTTCACGCCCGTGGCAATCGAGGAGAAGCCGACCACGAATACGCCCGCGGCCGCCGCGATCACGTGGCTGTTGGAGAACAGCGTCGAGAATGGCGTGTAGAACGTCCAACCCGTATCCACGCCACCGGCGACGAGTGAATAGATGGTGAACATGCCACCGGCCATGAACAGATACCACGACATCAGATTGAGGCGTGGAAAGGCCACGTCGGATGCGCCCACCATCAGCGGCAGCAGGAAGTTGCCCAGCGTGGCCGGTATGGACGGCACCAGGAAGAACCACACCATCAAGATCCCGTGCAAGGTGAACAAGCGGTTGTACTGATCGTCGCTCAACAGATCTCCAGCCGGAGTGAGCAGGTCGAGCCTGACCAGGCCTATAGCGACCCCAGCGATGAAGAAGAACCCGGTAATCGACAGCGCATAGAGGATCCCGATCCGCTTGTGGTCGGTGGTCGCGAGCCACGAGCGGAGCGTGTGCCCCTCGTGCAGATAACTGCGCTGCGGGTCGGCGCTTGCGCCGGCGAAGACCTTCTCACTCATGGGCCACTCTCGGGTTCGAGCGCCAGCGACTTCAAATAGGCGATCAGCTGGAACAGCTCGGCTTCGTCCACGAGCTCGCGGAAGCCGGGCATGATGGGTGCATAGCCGGCGACGATGTCGCGCCTTGGTCGCAATATGGCGTCGCGTAGATAGGCCTCGTCCGCGCGCACGCTACGACCATCCTCGAGCAGCACCAGGCGATTGAATACGCCGCGCAGTGGTGGCGCGTGGACCGCCGATTGCGCCGCATGGCAACCTGAGCAGCCGAGTGACCGGAACAGATCTGCACCGGCTTGCGCCAGTTCGATGGTCTGGGGTTGCGCGGCCATCCAGCGTGCATAGGCCGCGGGTTTCATGACGACGATCCGGCCCGTCATCCGCGAATGCGCGGTGCCACAGAACTCGGCGCAGAGCAGCGCAAAGGCGCCGGTCTTGCGCGCGGTGAACCACAGGCGCGTGTAGCGACGCGGCAGCACGTCCTGCTTGATGCGTAGGGCGGGTAGATAGAGGCTGTGTATGACGTCCTGTGAGGTCATGACCAGGGTCACCGGTCTGTTCACCGGTACGTGCAGCACATTGATCTCGCGGGCGCCGTTGGGATGCCGGATCCTCCACATCCATTGCTTGGCCATGACCTGTATCCGCAGTCCATCCGCGGGCGGTTGCAGGCTGGACAACTGCGCGCTTGCAGCCCACCAGAAGACGAACAGAAACAGCAACAAGGTCGCCATGGTCCAGCTGACCTCGAGCTCACGGCGCAGCACCTTGGGGAGTGGCCCGCGCGATGGCCGAGCACCGCGCCGATATCGAATCGAGAAGCCGACGATCAGGATGATCACCAAGGTGGCGATCAGCAATGAGATGGCGGTGAGCGCGAACAGGATCGTGTCGATATGGGTGGCATGGTTGGAGGCCTCGGTGGTGAAGGCTCCGATATCGTCGAACGCGTCGGGGTTCATCTCGGGGCCCGCTGTCTTCTGCTGACCAGGAGCATCCCGGCGATCGCGGCGGCCAGAGCGCCCACCGTGAGGGCACCGGAGTATGTGAGTATCAGGGCGATCGAGGCGGTGTAGATGCCTCGAGCAGGGTCGAAACCGAAGCAGCGTAGTCGGATCTGATCGAACGCGGTGCCCACCGCACCGCGACCCGCGTCGACCATCGCCAGACGCAGGTCGCCGGCATCAAGAGCGAGCGCCGACAGCACTCGTACCAACCTGCCGTTGCGGTCGATGACGAAGGCAACGCCCGGATGGGCGAACTGGTCGCGCGCCCGATCGTAGACGAATCGATAGCCGAGCCGGTGTGTGACCTGTTCGATGCTCTCGGCGCTCGCCATCAGGAAGTGGCTGGCTCGGGCCATCTCACTGTCTGGATCGAGGTGGCTCGCACGCATCGCCGACGCGGCCTCGGGCCCATCGCGTGGATCCAGCCCCACCATCAGCAGACGGAAATCACGCCCCGGGACCAGGCCGGTCGCCGCCAGACCGGCGACCGCCATCGTCACGGTAGGGCCGCAGAGATTGCTGCAGGTGTAGTCGGTCAGGATCAGCAAGGCCGGCCGCTTGCCGAGAATGTTGGCCAGAGTCCGGGTCCTGCCATCGGTCCCCTCAAAGCGCATCGACAGGGGTAGACTCGCGTCCTCGGGGACCTGCACCGCCACGGTTTCGAGCTGCGCGGGGGGCAGCCCGGCGTGCGACAGCGAGGGGAACAGTGGGGCGAGCATGCACAGGACCATCAGCGCCCTCATGGTTTGCCCGTTGCCTCGCCGCGTTCGCTCGACGGTGGCGGATGGAGTGGTGCATACGCCTGTGAGCCGCGTTGCACGATGCGTGTCATGGCCTCTTCGATTGGTATCGGAGTGTCCCAGTGCCGCGGCTCGCGGCCGTGCGCGTGCGGTTTCGTTGACGGCTTGCGCCGATCACGCGCGACGTTCTCCACCTCCGATCGTGGCTTGTATCGCGACGCCTCCGGCGGCGCGCTCCGATGCTCGGGTGCAAATTGCAGGAAAAGCATTGCGAGCAGGACGAGGCTGGCGATCAAGAAGGCGACGAGCCCCGCGCCGGCGCGTAGCACCAGTCGGGCATCGACATTGCCGGTTTCGGCTCGACCATTCACTTCGCGACCATCCGCTGACGTTGCCCCGCTCATGACGAGGGCCTGCGCCGTGCTGGCGTCGCCGCGCGCCAGATGGACGGCGGCCGGGCCACGATCACGAGTGCGAGGCCACCGAGCAAGGTGAGCGTGGCGAATACGGCGACGACCGTGCTGGCCAGCCCGTGCGGTGCTCCGAGCAACACCATGACATTGAGCATCAGGCCGACGAGCACGCCCGCACCGAGCACCCTTAGCGCCTTGCGACTACTGCGCAGCCGAGCGTCGAGTAGAGCGCAAGCGGGGAGGAGACAGGCGAGCGCCAGGGCAATCATGGTCATCCACGACCAGGGCGCTCGACTACGTGTGACCAACCAAGCGACCTTGCTCGGCCGATTGCCGTACCACAGCACCAGCACCGCCATGAAGCTGATATACGCAAGCGCGAGCGTGGTACAGAGCAGCAGCGCGGCGTGGTCGTGCAGCGCGCGGCGATCATCGGCAGGCCTGACCAGCGCGGCGTAGGCCAGCGCCGCGAGTAGCTGCATGATGGCGAAGCTGAAGCCGAAGGAGGTGGATATGAAACCCGGCGCCATCGAGAGTATCCAGTCGATCGAGATGTAGCTGATGGACACCGCATGAAACACCAGACCCAGCGCCGCCAGCAGGACACCAGCGCCATTCGTCCTGCGTACGGTGAGCAGGGCGAGGATGCTCCAGCCGCTGAGCGCGATCGCTGTGCGCGCGGTGAACGCATCCGGGTTCAGATACCAGGCGCGCACCGCCGCTTCGATAGTCGATGGGTCGTCCGCCCACTGATACAAGCCTGGCAGATACATCAGCAGCGGCATGAACAGCAGTGCGAGCACCGGCGTGCAGCAGGCCGCTGGCACCAGCACCGGTCGCAGCGCTACTCCCCAACGTCCCCCGGTCAGGCAGTGGATCTGAAGCCAGGCCAGACTGCCCACGGACACCGATATCGTGACGACCAGGCCAATGAGCCAGCCAACGGCAACCTGCTCGGGCCAGAGCACGGCCGACACGACGATGGCCGAAGCCGCCAGCAGCGTGACACCGAGCAGCCATTGCCTGGACGTTCTCGTGGTGCCGTGGGCGCAGTCATCACACATCATGACCGTTGCTCCGGTGCATCGGCCGCGCGATCGAGCGTGCCGCGGCCAGACAACTGCAGCGCGCGGATGTAGGCGATGATGGCCCATCGGTCTCGTGGTGACAGGCGCGACGCGTAGGCGTACATGACGCCATAGCCGTTGCTCATCGCGTCATAGAAGGTCGACGCCGGCGCCCTCATCAGATCCGGTTCAAGGTACGAGGGGGGCTTCGGGAAGCCGCGATCGACGACAATGCCATCGCCCCGTCCGCTATGCCCATGACAGGGCACGCAGAAGATCTCGTATCGCTCACGGCCTCGAGTCAGCAACGCCGCCGAGATGCGTGGGGGACCGAGCACTTGCGCCTGGCGCGCCAGATCTCCACGCGCCACCACGTGCTCGGGCAGCGGGCGGGCCGCGCTCTGGTCGTCCCATAGCCAGGCTCTGGCATAGGTGGTGTACTTGCGTTGCTGTCGCATGCTGTTGTCACAGCCCGCCAGCATGGCGGCCACCAAGGCAATCAATATCGCGCTGCGTTCGATGCGGCTCACGTCTGGACCGTCCACAGAGCGATCGCACCCGTTCGTTGCAGACAGTCGCGCACGGCCACCACGCCGAGTGGCTCATCGGGGCACTCGAGCGCGAGCAAGAAGCCGTCCTGGCTGACCCGATCGAAGCCGGGCAGCGCGAAGCATCGATGATGCAGCGCTGGCATGCCCGTCTCGACCAGGAACGCGATGACGCCGCATATCGCCGCGGCGAGTATGCCGACGGTGATTGGAAACAACAGGAAGGCGGGCCATGCGTGCAAGGCCCGGCCACCGCTGACGATGGGGTAGTCGACTACCGCGCTGTACCACTCGATGCCGTAGGCAAAGGCGGCGACGGTGAGACCGCCGACCAGCATCGCCACCCGTACTCTCGAGCGCCGCACGCCAAGGGCCTCGGCCAGTCCGTCGACGGCAAAAGGGGCGAAGGCATCGAGGGCAGGGAATCCGGCCGCTCGAGTCTGATGGGCTGCCGCCCGCAAGGCCTCGGCGCTGGCAAAGCGGGCGATCAACAGGCAGCTCATGCGCGCTGCCCCTCATCGAGCAGCTTGCGCATCTCATGCATCGAGACGATGGGCAGGAGCCGTACCAGGCCGAGATAGAGCAGCGCAAAGAAACCGAGCGATCCGACCAGCAGCGACCAGTCCCAGAAGGTCGGAACGAACGCACGCCAGGTGTCGGGCAGGTGACCATGGGCGAGCGGCGCCCAGACGATCAAGATGCGCTCCAGCCACATGCCGATGTTGATGAGGATCGAGATCGTGACGACGGCAAGCACGCTGCGGCGCACGACCGGGAGCCAGAAGAGCTGCGGCACGATCACGTTGAACAGCAGCATCACCCAGTACAGCGGTGCGTAGGTGCCCGTGAACTGGTAGACGAGGAGCCAGCGCTCGACGCGTTCACCGCGATACCACGCGGCGAACCACTCGGTCAGATAGGCCAGGCCCATGATCAGTGACGCCGCCAGCATGATCCTGGCCATGACGTCGAAATGCGCACGTGTGATGAGCGCCTGCAAGCGCAAGCCCCAACGCAGCAGCGCGGTCAGCAGCGCCACCATCGCAAATCCCGAGTACATCGCTCCGACGACGAAGTAGGGCGGGAAGATGGTCTCCTGCCATCCCGGCATCAGGCTGGCGGCGAAATCCAGACCGACCACGCTGTGCAACATCACCACCAGGGGCACCGCGAGACAGGCCATGGTGGTATGGAGGATTTCGTAGCGATGCCAGTGCAGCGCCGAGCCACGCCAGCCCAGCGCCAGTGCGCCGTAGAGGTATCGCGCGAATACGTGTCGCGCGCGGTCACGAAATGTGGCCAGATCGGGAATCAGTGCGCTGTACCAGAAGAGCAGCGAGAACAGCAGATAGGCGGTGATGGCCCAGAAGTCCCAGATCAAGGCGCTTCGCCACTGTGGCCACAGCCCCATCGTGTTGGGATATGGCAACAACCAATAGAAGTATTCCGGTCGGCCCAGATGCAAGATCGGGAACAAGCCGGCGATAACCGCGGCAAACAGGGTCATGGCCTCGGCGAAGCGATTGATCGACGCACGCCAGGGCTGTCGCATCAGCAGCAGCATCGAAGATATAAGCGTTCCCGCGTTGCCGATGCCTATCCACCACACATAGTTGGCCAGTGGAAAACCCCAAACCACGGTGCTGTTGTTGCCCCAGACGCCGACGCCTGAATGAAACACCCGGTACATGGATACCAGCATCAGCAAGGTCAACGCCGCGCTGAGGCCGAAAGCCAGCCACCACGACCGCCAGCGCCATTCGGCGCGATTCAACACAGGCGCGCTGACCGTCGCGTTGACCGCCTCGTAGCTTCTTCCCTGCGCAAGCGTCCAGCGGTTCAAGCGGCCGGCCGACGCCACGTCTAGGTCTCCTCCAGCGCGGGATTCGGATTGCGCAGATGCGCCAGATAGGTCGTTCGTGGTCGAGTACCCAGATGACCGAGCAACGCGTAGTGGTGGGGTTCGCGTCGCAGCTTCGCGATCCGGCCGTGCTCGTCACTGAGATCACCAAAGCTGATGGCGCGGGTGGGACAGGCCGCCTGGCAAGCGGTGACGACCTCGCCGTCCGCGATCGGCCGGTGCTCGACCCGCGCATGACGTCGAGCCCGGCTGATGCGTTGCACGCAGTAGGTGCATTTCTCCATCACACCCCGCTGACGCACGCTGACATCGGGGTTGTTCGCCGCGCGTACGCTGTCGGCACCGAGGTTGGCGTAGGTGTCGCCGTCGGCATAGCCGAACCAGTTGAATCGACGTACCTTGTAGGGGCAATTGGCCTGGCAGAAGCGGGTGCCGATGCAGCGGTTGTAGACC